>CAZBLA010000056.1:0-5962 GCA_964492665.1 Microcaldota archaeon | reverse complement strand
CTGCAGGGCATGCAGGAAGCTGCGCTCGGAAGATATGGCCGATACATTTCAACAGAAAATGCAAGTCGGGAAGAGAGAATCATAAAACACGTCCATTGCGAATAGCAGTGATCGCAAGTGTGCATAGGAAGTTCACATGTTTATGTGGAATGTCACGAGAATGATTGGATTATATGGTAAACTAATAATAAAAAAATTAATTGAACGTTATACGGAAGAAAAATTAGCATAAACCTTATAAATTTAGAAGAGATATAACATTATGGCAGATAGTTTTGTTTTTGAGGACAATGTACATATATATGATACGGATGCGCAAGGCATTGTACATTATGCGGGTTATTACAGATTCTTTACGGATGCTACAGAAGATTTCATGCATGAGACATTAGGTATAAATTTTCCACTTATTGAAAAGGATATATGGCTTGTTGTTGTGGAGAGCGAAGCCCATTACCACAAACCAGCTATGCTTGGAGATATGTTGAGCGTAATGCTTAATCCAGAAATTGTATCCGACAAAGTGCTAAAATTCAATTTTGAGATACTTAGATCAGGAGATAGAATATGTGATGGACACATAACACAAATATCAATAAATAAAAATGAATGGAAGGCAGTGCCTATACCAGAACAGATATTGGATAAGATGAAACGGATACTATAAAATATTGCAAAGAATGTCCGCTATTTCCAAGATTTGATTATTGTAATAAAGTTTTATATGATTCTTATGGCAGAAAAAATACGGTTTTATGATGGAAAATGGATTGTATCAGATAATCCATCAATATTATTCGCAAAGGGGGATGGAATAGGTCCAGAGATAAGTGATAGCGCAAGAAGGATAGTTGATGCTGCTGTTGAAAAAGCATATAACTCATCTAAAAGCATAGGATGGATAGAAATAATGTTAGGGGAGGAAGCTGAAAAGGCGAACGGCAATGGAATACCAGATAAATCAAAAGAACTGCTTAAGGAGTATAGAATATTGCTCAAAGGGCCGCTTACCACTCCAGTTGGGGGAGGATTCAGATCATTGAATGTGACAATACGTATGATGCTGGATCTTTATGCAAATATACGTCCTGTAAAATATATCAATGGACTAAATAGTCCACTCAAGAATCCAAATCCTGTAGATTTCGTGATATTCAGGGAGAATACGGACGATATATACAGAGGAATAGAATGGAAATACAATACAGAAGGAGCGCAGAAGGTCAGAAACTTTTTGAAGAATGAGATGGGAGTGAATATTGAAGATGATGCAGGAATAGGCATAAAACCTATGGGAAAAGGAAAAACTGTGCGGATAACCAAAATGGCGTTGGAGTATGCGAAAGCAAACAAAAGGAATGTAGTAACAATAATGCATAAAGGAAATATAATGAAATATACAGAAGGAGCATTTCGTGAATGGGCATATGAAATCGCAAGGAGCGACGGGTTCCGCAATAACGTTGTAACCGAGAGCGAGCTTAATGGCAGAGACACGCCCGAAGGAAAGATACTTGTTAATGATAGGATAGCAGACAATATGATGCAGCAGATAATAACCAAACCGGAATTGTATGATATAATCCTGGCGCCAAATTTGGATGGTGATTACATATCAGACGAAGCAGGAGCATTGATAGGAAACATAGGAGTATTGGGTAGTGCCAATATAGGAGATACGGGAGGTATGTTCGAGGCATCGCATGGAACATCTCCAAAATATGCCGGGATGGATGTAGCAAACCCTATGGGAATGATAAAAGCAGCAGAACTCATGCTCGTATTCATAGGATGGACAGAAGCCGCAGAGATAGTAAGAAAAGAGATTGAGAACTCCATAAAGGAGAAGAAAGTAACAAGGGATATTGCACGATATATGGGGGTTGAACCTTTGGGAACTAAGGAGTTTACACAACATATAATAGACAGGATAAAAGAATAATAAGACTATAACAAAATGTATCCAGAAACTATCTTTCTTTTGCGATCTTATAGCATTTTTATTCCCATAAAATCATCCGGTTCCTCCTTTTTGAGACCAGTACCTAAAAGAGACGAACCTTTGACTCCAGAAAATATTGCTATAACCTCAACCCTTCCATTGTACGCCGGATCTATTTTTGCACCCCATACAACTCCCGCTTCAGGAGATATCTTTGAAGTAAGTCTTGTCCCTATTTCGTTTGCCTCGCCCATAGTCATGTCTTCTCCTCCAGTTATATTGAATAGTATACCTGTTGCGGATTCATAATCTACGTCTAATAAACTATTCTTCAGTGTCTCTCTGACCACATCTTCTGCTCTGTTGTTCCCTGACGCTTCGCCTATATTTATCATGGATAATCCCCCAGTGCTCATAACGCTTCTTACATCAGCAAAATCCAAATTTATTAGGCTAGGAGTATTTATAGTTTCTGTTATCCCTCTTACAGCTTTTGATGTTATCTCATCTGCTAAACTGAATGCTTGTTCTATTGTAAGATTAGGGTACAAATCCACAAGCATTTGATTATCTATAACAATCAATGTATCCACATATTTGCCCAGCTCCACTATGCCCTCTTTAGCAACATTGAGCCTTACACGTTCTATTTTGAAAGGGAATGTTACTATCCCAATCACTATAGCTCCGTTCTGTTTTGCTATATCTGCGGCTATGGGAGCTGCACCCGTACCCGTACCGCCACCCATTCCAGCAGTTATAAAAACAAGATTGTAATCCGTCAATACATCCTCTATGTCCTTTCTTGATAACTGAGCAGCTTTGTTACCAACATCTGCGAAACCACCAGTGCCAAGACCTCGCGTGAGTTGCGCTCCGATAAGTATTTTCTGTATATCCTGACTCATTCCATTGAGATGTTTGGAATCAGTATTTATTGCTATGAGATTAGTGCCTCTAACTCCTAACTTATTAAGTCTTGATACTGTATTGTCTCCTCCGCCTCCAACACCACAAACTGCTATCTTTGCAGTAAAAAATTCGTCCTCATTTGAAGAAGGAATAAAGTCATATTCATTTGTCTCCATAATATCAACTCCTATAAATAGATGTTGGATGCACAAATATAAATATATAGGTAAGCGACCTATATTGAATAATAGAAATAGGGATTATACAAATTATCTGATTAGAGCATGGTGGTATATTGGCAATTCTTGGAATCGAAAGTAGTGCGCATACATTTGGAGTAGGTATTGTCGAAAAAGGCAGAGTGGTTGCAAACTGCAAGTCAATGTATGGTATATCAGATAAAGGGATGATTCCGTCTAAGGTTGCGGATTTTCATTCTTTGAATATCGCTAAAATAATAAAGGAAGCATTTCAGCATAGCGGATTGGGTATTAATGATATTGATGCTATTGCATATACAAAAGGTCCAGGAATCGGGACATGCCTGAGGATAGGACAGATTGCGGCAAGAACTTTATCTATAAAACATAATCTACCTATATATCCCGTAAATCATGCTGTTGCTCATGTTGAGATAGCAAAGCAGGTATGCGAAGCGGACGATCCTTTAATCTTGTATGTGAGTGGCGGCAATTCCCAGATACTTGGTATATCAGATATACCATTCAAGCATTACAGGATATATGGAGAAACATTTGATATAGGGGTTGGTAATATGCTGGATGTTTTTGCTAGGGCTGCTAGTTTAAGGCCAGCTTGGGGATCGACAGTAGCAAAAGTGGCTGAAAAAGGCGAGTATGTACGTATGCCTTACACAGTTAAAGGAATGAATTTTACTTTTACGGGATTATTGACATATGCGATAAAGATGTTAAAATCAAATAGGATAGAAGATGTTGCATACTCCTTGCAGGAAACAGCATTTACCATGCTTACTGAAGCTGTAGAAAGGACATTGCTCATGTCCGGAAAAAGATGGTTGTTGATCTGTGGAGGTGTAGCACAGAGCTTAAGTTTGCAATATATGATGAAGAGTATGGCATCTCTGCATAGGATCAAGTTTGCTGTAGCACCTAACGAATTCAATGCAGATAATGGAGCGATGATAGCGCTTGTCGGAGAAAAGATGTATAGATCAGGAATGCCGGTCAATATGGGAGACGCAGGAACAAATCAGCATTATAGGATAGACAAGGTAGAATTGAGATGGTAAAAACTTCCATACTGAAGAAGATAGCGGAAGGGGCTGAAGCAGATATATATGAAACCATATTTTTTGGGATAAGGGGTATTGTAAAACATAGAAGAGAAAGAGCTTATATCCCTAAAGAGCTTGATATGTGGTTGAGACTACATAGGACAAAAATAGAAGCCAGAATAATATCTGCTGCATCTATGAATGGAGTAAATGTTGCGAAAATCCTTTTTGTGGATTCTGATTCAATCTATCTCGAGAGGATAAAAGGAAGAAAGTTGTCCGATATCCATAACAATATCCCGAAAGAGACATTGAGACAAGTTGGTATGGAATTGGCCGGATTACATAATATGGACATAGTGCATGGCGATTATACAAAAGCAAATATAATGATAACAGAAGAAGGTATCCCTATGGTGATTGACTTCGGTCTTTCGGAGCAGACTAATTCTATAGAAGAAAAAGCATTGGACCTTATGTTGCTCAAGAGATCTTTGGAGGATAAGTTCCCTATCGCATTAAATTCATATATGGATAGAAGTAAAGACTCTAAGATAATATTATCAAGATTAGGAAATATAGAAAAAAGAGGAAGATACCAAGATAGGTCTGTAAATATGGTTGAAGACGGATAGTTATCATTACTTCTTTTGCCTATACATCCTCTTTTCTATCCCTAAAAGAAGGTCAAGTATCAATCCTGCTATTATGGATAAGAATCCACCTATAATCAGCATAAATGATATCAAAGCTCTGCCGATTTCCACGAGTGTGCCTGATTGTATAAAACTCATCAGGACTAATATACCTATCACCATTCCAATAATTATTGATATGACACCAATGCTGCCGAACAACAATAGAGGATTGTAGTCTCTCGCATATCTTATTGCATGATTAGCCATAGTCAGACCGTATAAAGGTTTAGATTTTGATATTTTTGATTTCGTTCCTTGTCTCGCTTTGTATGTACCTTTTATATTGTGTGTTTTATAACCTCTTCTTGATAGTTCTATCTCAAAAAAGAGAGTTCCTGCCCTATAAGGCTCCATATCTCTTATATCCTCATAGGCTTCTTTTGTCATGGCAAATAAACCACTTAAAACATCTGACATTTTTTGACGGTATAATACATTGAACATTTTTGTAAGAAAGGTATTCCCGAATCTGATAGTATAGGACATTGCGGCTTCTCTACCTATCACTCTAGCAGATGAAACAAAGCCAAAATTGTCTCTATGTATTTCTGCCACAACTCTCTTAAGATCTTCCGGATCATAGGTTCCGTCAGCGTCTATTGTTGCAAAAATGTTTCCTTTGGCGATCCTGAATCCCTGCATGAGGGCATTCTCGTACCCCAAAGGATTCTGATCGATAACTTTTGCTCCAGTGGTGATCAGCTGTTTTGTTATTTTGTTGTTTGATTTGTTGATTATGATTATTTCGGTATCCTTCCCGAATATGTCATACAATCTTTTTACGATTTCCGGAGATTTCGGTTCATTCAATACAGGTATGATTATGCTCAAGTCTTTCATTTAAACACCATAATCTGTCTTTATGATCTTTGGTTGTGTATATGGAATTTGTCAGAAGTCACTTTTGTGTATGTCAAAGTATCCGTTGAATCATTTACAACATTTAGAAGTAATAAACTCTATAAAATAAAAACTTTACTACATTAGGTTCTGGGATTAGGTTCACGCGTATTCTGATTAGTTCCTGAAATTCAAAAATTTAAGGGGTACAAAGCCAAACAGAAGACAGGATAGATTTGTGACTATATTATTCGTAAGGCAAGAATACCACGACTTTCAACAGTAGTTCCGAAAGGTTTTATATTCATTAAA
>CAZBLA010000055.1:1577-6004 GCA_964492665.1 Microcaldota archaeon | reverse complement strand
TATGTTATATTTTGCATTTACACATATATATTTGTGTAGTTTATATGAATACTTCAAAGTTTATAATGTAAAAAACTTTGGCGTGTTCGGTCGCATAGTTACATGATTTCTTTTTGTATGTTTTGGTTGCGGTTCTCGATCTGCCAGTTTTTCTGTTCTGAAAACTATGGTTATTGAGTTATTGTAATATGCAATTCATCCACGACTCGAAAGTCGCGGTATTCTTGCCCTACGAATAGAACATCCTATAACTTGTGTATGTACAGGAATGTTTAATACCTTTTCTCTCTATATACTTATGGTGATTTAATTGGAAAGAACATTGGTTCTTGTAAAAAATGATGGTGTGAAAAGAGCACTCATAGGAACTATAATATCCCGATTCGAAAATGCCGGGCTCAAAGTTTCTGCTATAAAAATGATCGTACCAAGCAAGGAGCTGGTAGGCAAACATTATGCTGATGATGAAAAATGGCTTTTGAGTGTCGGAACCAAAGCAAAGAAAGCGTATGATGCGAAAGATCAGAAGATTAACAGATCAGAAATAGACCTTGGAAAGGATATACGTAATCAACTTATACATTTCTTGTCGGGTGGACCTGTAGTTGCTATAGTCATCGAAGGCAATGAGGTTATTTTTTCGGTAAGAAAGATAATAGGTAGTACAGAACCCAAGAGTGCTGATCCTTCATCCATAAGAGGTTTATATTCATCGGATTCGTATGATCTCGCAAACTCCAAGAACAGACCGATAAAGAATATAGTACATGCTTCAGAAGACAAAAGGAGCGCTGATATTGAAATATCCCTATGGTTCAGTGAGGATGAGATATTTGATTATGATAGATCTGACATGGATGCTATTTATTGATAATACAGTTATAAGTTATATTTTATGTCGTCACTCATCATCTCCGGATCCCATAATGGATCCCATACAAGATCTATGTCAACAGTCTTTACTCCTGGAATAGCTTCCACTCTAAGTTGTGCATCAGCAAGTATGAGTGATGTTACGGGGCACATTGGAGAAGTCATCGTGAGTGTTAATCTCACATCATCGTTTGATATCTCGATTCCATATATAAGACCCATATTCACTATGTCAACATTCAATTCTGGATCCTTGCAATCTTTAAGCGCTTCTATAATCTCGTTCTTAGTTAACATGTGCCCACAATGAATTTTCTATCTAATATGAATAACCAATTTCTCTTACTCCATGAACTTTATAATCCTGAGGAATATTTGTTATTAAAACCAAAAACAACCGAAAATTCAGCTTATGCTTATCTCTATCTGGACAGAATCAGGTACATGTATTCTCATTATCTGTCTTAATAATTGATCATTTGCATTGATCTGTATCATTCGCTTGTAAATACGCATCTGCCATTTCTCATAGGTTTCACTACCTTCTCCTCCTGGGGCTTTCCTTACTGTCTGGCTTATCTTTTTCGTAGGAAAAGGTATTGGTCCACTAACCTTGACATCAGGTACTCCTGCTGATATGCTTTTTATCTGACTCATTATGGAATCTGCATCCTTATATGATAGGCTCAATATTTTTATTCTTGCTATTGACATCCCATCACTTTGGTATTAATGGAACTATATCAAGTATAACCCCTGCACCTACAGTTTCTCCCATATCACGGATTGCGAATCTGCCAAGCTGTGGAAAGTCTCCATATTTCTCAGCAACCAACAACTTTGTCGGCTTTATTTTTACTATAGCTATATCTCCTGTTTTTATCGTCTGTGGATTTTTCTCAAGCGTTTGACCACTCTTCGGATCCTTTTTCTCTAGTATGTCTGTTATGGTGCACGCAATCTGTGCTGTATGAATATGGAACACAGGAGTGTAACCTTTTGTTATGACATTCTGGTGGTGAAGAACTATCATCTGTGCTGTAAACTCCGCTACAATTGTTGGTGGATTGGATATAGAACCCACCACATCTCCCCGCTTTATGTCTTTCCGATCTATACCCTTTATGTTAAATCCTATATTGTCACCTGGCACTGCCTGCGGCAAATTTTTATGATGCATTTCTATACTTTTTATTTCTGCTTTTTTGTTTGTTGGCATTATAATGACGGAATCTCCCTGTTTCATTATTCCTGTTTCTACTCTCCCTACAGGAACTGTACCAAATCCAGGGACGCTGTATACGTCTTGTATAGGAAGTCTTAATGGTTTATCTGTTGGTTTTGATGGAACCGTGAGATTGTTCAATGCTTCAAGCAGTGTAATGCCTTTGTACCAAGGCATGTTGTCCGATTTTTTTGAAATGTTGTCTCCTTTATATGCTGAATAAGCCACAGACATGATATTGTCTGCTTTGAAACCCAGAGACTTCAGCAATTCAAAAGAGGACTGTTGTGCTGCTTCATACTTCTGCTGATCATAGTTCACAGCATCCATTTTGTTTATCCCGAGTATGACCTGTTTTATCCCGAGAACATTTGCAAGTATTGCATGTTCTCTTGTTTGGGCTTGTACGCCGTCAGCCGCACTGACCACAAGCACTGCAGCATCCGCCTGACTAGCACCAGTAATCATATTCTTTACAAAGTCCCTATGTCCCGGAGCATCAATTATTGTGAAATAGTATTTATCAGTCTGAAAATCCCTGTGCGCTATATCTATTGTTATACCACGCTCCTGTTCCTCTTTCAAACTATCCATTACATATGCAAATTCAAAGGTCGGTCTGTTGGTCTGTTGTGTCAACTCTTTGAATCTATCAATTTCTCTCTGTGTTATGACTCCAGTATCAAAAAGGAGCCTTCCAACTGTAGTCGATTTTCCATGATCAACATGACCGATGAATATTAGATTCATATGTTCTTTTTCTGCCATTTTTATCATCTTTCAATTTTTATTTATAAGTATTATTATATTTATATGGAGTTTTAACTCAAACTATTTAAACTTTTTTATTGGATAAAAAATAAAATACCAAAACTTGCCCATCCATAAAGATAAGAAAGTCATTTATCATAAATCCAATGATTACTTTTATATTCTAAGCTATTCTTGTTATGCATTAGTTAGATATATAATTATATCTCATATAAACGTTTAATAATGTTGTGGTATATTTTAACAAATATCGCTTTTCTGAAATCTTGTTCACTATAAATTACATAAAGTTCATCTATCAGTTATTTGGCTTTTTCCGGACAATTTCCATAGATTCTCATCATCTTCATTTAGTTTTAGGAGATTCGGATTTTGATATCCACCTACTGACAAATATATACTTTTTCATACTAAAAAAACTTTTGATATTAAAATAAAACTCGTTTGATAATGCTTCTATTTCATCTCATAAAAAAGTCATTTCCTGTTTTTCATTTTCTTTATAAGAATCCATACCAATATTCCCACTACTACAATCACAATTAATATGACTACTATCAAAAATCCTCTACTTCCTGTTTTCTTTATAAGGGGTGCAGATGTTGAATTAGAGTTATCATTTGGCGGAACCGTTGCATTACCAGCAGAAGATATAGTTGTTGAATTTATTATTATATTGGATATAGTTGTTGAAAAGTTTAATAGGGGGTATATACTACTCGTAGAAGTGGTGGATGTGGATATTGTACTATTTGGGAAGCCAGTAAATATCTGAGAATAATAAGATGTATTTAAATTTATACCACCTAGCATGCTTCCTTGCTTCTTCCCTCCTATACCCCCTATACAGTAGATGTGTGAGGAATTAGTGACACAATAGGGGCTAGTTACATTAATCGGATAGTTATATGTAGAATTAAACCATCCCAATATTCCTGCTGAAGAGGAAAATCCGAAATATATTGAATTCGCACCATTCCCTAAGCAGTATGTTATGCTAGATGTTGTTACACAACTATTTCCAGATGTGTTCGTAGGATAATCGGCCGATGGTACCCACTGTCCTAGGCCATACGGATTCAATGTGTTATAATATGTGGAATTATTTGTTGCAAAGAAACCGTTCGTAGATCCGCCTACACAATATACAAACCCTTGAAATGCTGTGCAGCTCTCTCCTTCGACAATTATCGGATAGCTTGATGTTTGTTGCCATACTCCTATGCCGGAAGAGGATAGAGTTGCATAATAAGATGAATTGATTAATCCATTATAAGTTTGACCAGTCATGCAAAACATATCTCCGTTTCCTTCGACACATTGTGGTGAGGATATACCATCCGGATAGCTTGTCGTCTTTGTCCATTTTCCTATGCCGGAAGAGGATAGAGTTGCATAGTATGCATCGGTATTCTGAATAGAATTAGCAGTAATATTTTTTCCTCCTATACAGTAGATGTATGAAGAATTAGTGACACAAGTTAATCCTATATCAAAAAATTTCGGATAGCTTGTCGTCTTTGTCCATTTTCCTATGCCGGAAGAGGATAGAGTTGCA
>CAZBLA010000055.1:0-1477 GCA_964492665.1 Microcaldota archaeon | reverse complement strand
TAATAAGATGAATTTGTAACGGAGAATAAAGACTTTATTTGGCTAGCTCCACCCGAATTTCCGCCTACACAATAAACATATGGTGAATTAAGGATACAAGCCTGGGCAGATATATTTATCGGATAGCTTGTCGTCTTTGTCCATTTTCCTATGCCATATACCGCTTGATTAGAGGATATAAAGGAAGCATAGGATACAGAAGATAGTACAACTAAAAGAAATAAGAATAATATCAGATTATATGGTTTGAACATGTCTATTCCACCCTATTTACATTAATATGTTTTGTTGAAAAGGTTATTAATGTTTGTATGGACTACTTTCGTATTGTTGAAAAAACATCATAAAATAATACAAAAGGGATATAGGTATAATATTATCTGTGGCTTATATATTGTTATGAGATTGGTGGATATCTCTCCTTCATTCCTGAATGATCCATTTATGCGGACTAGAGAATTATTTCATTTATGGGGTTGAATAACATGAGTAATAAAATAAACAGAATGTTTTCAGACATATCTAAAAACTATGATATGATGAACAGCATTCTAAGTCTGGGATTCGACAGAGTATGGAGAATTGAAGCATCTAAAGAAGCTATCATAAACAAAAAAAGATACAGATTAATAGATATCGCATGCGGTACAGGAAAATTATCCATGCAGATAGAAAAGATATCAAACATCAATAAAAGATTCATAGAGATTATAGGAATAGATTTTGATAGGGATATGTTGAATATAGCAAAAATTAAATCATCCAAACAGCATTCAAAAATAAAATTTAGGATAGGAGATGCATTAAAAACAGATTATAAACATGATTATTTTGATGTCCTTACTACTAGTTTTGCACTGAGAGATTTTGATAGTATAGAGAAATTTGCGAAAGAAGCGAAGAGGATACTGAAAAAAAATGGGAAGCTGATAATATTGGAGATGGCAAAACCAGACAGAGGCATTATGAAATATTTGTTCAGATTATATTTTAAAATTATGAAATTAGAAGGAATATTCATAGACAGAAAAGCGTATGAATTTTTAGTGGAAAGTATAAGCACCTTTGATAAAAATAAACTTAAACAAATTCTGGAAAAAGAAGGATTTGTAAAGATAACTCTGACCGAATTGCCTTCAAAAGTTGCATTTATGCTTATTGCATATAAAAAATAGAGAGGACATCATTCTGTCGGAATCCGAGAATTTTATTGAAGTCTGAGATAGTATGACATCCTTCCCTGCTTAGAAGCAGAGGCTTCCTCTGCGGATTGCAGAGTATGTTCTCGTGCGATGCAGCTTGCGATAGTTGTGTCGTATATCTTTCGGGCGCAGATTCCTGCATGCCCTGCAGTATCTCAGATGTATGTTCTTTCTAACAACCGCAGATTTTGTATATTGCTGCATTCTTGTGTTGTATTGCTTGCATCGACCTTAATTACCTTCATACCAGCACTTTCAGCCTTGTATGAAAGTTG
>CAZBLA010000054.1:0-6098 GCA_964492665.1 Microcaldota archaeon | reverse complement strand
TGCAGCCTGTTTTGAAACCTGAAAATAGTTCGCAACGCCTAAAACATCAGTTATGAGACCACTGCACAGTAGCCAGATAAAAAACCTCACATAAAGCTCAAAGATCTCATAATACGAAACAGATTGATTGCATAGTGCTCTTACGATATGCCCATATATCGACTTTATTGCAACCTTGTAATAATAAAGTCTTGAAACAAGACAGGTGAGTGAGTCCTGCTCGTTATCCTCATATCTTTGAGTTCTGAATAATATCTATCAATATGAACAAGCGTTTGCTTACTGTAGCTGGAATATCGTCGTTTTGCCGCTGCTATTCCGGCTCTTCTGCCAAACACAAATATATCAAGAAGGGCATTTCCCATCAACCTGTTTTTTCCATGTATGCCACCAGCCGCCTCTCCGGCAACAAATAGATTGCGGACCGCACTTTCAGAATCAGTATTTATTAGTATTCCGCCATTTTGATAATGTAGCGTTGGATAGACAAGTATTGGTATTTTAGATACATCAATATCTGCTACTCTAAATCGCATATAAAGCGATGGAAAGTGGTTTGCCATAAACCCTCTACCATGGACAATATCAATTAATGGTGTATCAAACCACACAGCAGATTTACCATCAGGCGTTTTAATACCATTGATTCCAGCTTCTCTTATCATAGCAGCGCTGACAACATCTCTGGTTTCAAGTTCATTTATAAACTGATCACCGTTTACATTTACAAGTTGACCGCCCAGACTTCTTAACGCTTCGGTGACAAGAAGTCCAAACATATGAGAAGGAAACATGGCTCCTGTAGGATGATATTGATAGGAATCAAGATTGATTAATTTTGCACCAACTCTATATGCTAATACTGTGGCATCACCCGTTGCCCCAAAATTATTCGATGTAGGAAATCCATGTATATGCAGTCTGCCCGATCCACCCGTTGCCAAAACAACGGCTTTTGCCTTGATTACAAAATATCTTTTTCTTACAAGATCGTAGAATATAGCTCCGTTGCACTCCCCATCCTTATTCGTGGTCAGCTCTACTGCAGGAGCAAATTCGATAACAGTTATATCATCTCGATTTCGTAATTCATCTTTCAGAGCCTTCATAATATTAAGCCCTGTATGATCGCCTACCGACAAGATTCTATGCCTTGATGATCCACCGCCTTTTTTAAAAACAAGCGATCCATCTGAATTTTTGTCAAAATTAATTCCTATATCTATAAGCCATTTGATAATTTTGCCGCTATCCTCAATAAGCGTTCTCAAAAGATCCCTTTTACCGCAAAACTTTCCCCCTTTATAAGTATCACATAAATGCCTGATTGGTGAATCATTTTTCCCAATCGCTGCCTGTATGCCTCCCATTGCCATAATGGTATTTGAATTTCCCAGCCTCAGCTTATTTACCAGTATAACATTAGCACCTGAGCTTTGGGCAAACAGTGCAGCAGTAACTCCTGCTCCGCCGCCGCCTATAACAAGAACATCCGTAATACGTTCAGCTTCAAGTTTTATGTTGTGCAGACTTATATCGCTGAAAGATTCCAGGAGATCGGCTACCTCATTGGCAATTCTTTCGCCTCTGCTGACACCAATTCTCAATGTTCTAAATGCAGAACTGTTGAAATCAGGATGATAGCTTTTTAAAAGAGCTGTCTTATCCGGATCAGATATTTTTGTTAGGCTGTGACCGACCCTGCTGCTCCTTGATAATGCAATAATATTTGCATACCTCTTTAAATAATCAGGATATATATTATTCATAGTTTTGACAATACTTAATCAGTTCTTTATCACTCATGGAAATAATTTTCTGCCATTCGTGTTCATTGAAAAATGCCTCAATATTTAAGAACCGCTCTATTAATCTTTTAGGCATAAGTTTCTCCTTTGCGAGCGCTCTTTGAATATACAAAGCTACAAAATGAGGTGATATGTCCTCATGACAAACGGCCGCACAAAGATCACACATTATGCATGGCTTCATCATTCGGGACACTTCCTCATATTTGCCGTCTTCCGACTTCTTTACGGCATCGGAAACATGAATCCATTCCGGACATGCATATGTACATCTGCCGCACTGAGTGCATTTATCTATTTCAGGATACATATCTCTCAATTTTTCGATAGGATGATCCAGCTCAGATATATTATAATGAGCCGTCTTAGACGGATAAAATGGAACCATAATTACATCCATGCCATCTTGAACAACAGTTTGACATCCTAGTCCAAATTTTGCTCTCTTTGCACCTTTTGGACGATATACCATAGAACATGCGCCACACAATCCCGACAAACAGCCTATACCTCGGGTTATATCATAACCTGTATTCCATAGAGCTTCAGTAACCGTCATATTTTCGGGTACCTCAATCATCCTGCCTTCAATTTTAATAGTTACGCTTCCTTTTAATTTATTAATCGACATAATATACTATGTATCGCATCCAGCATCATATAGAATATCTCTTCTTGGGTGCCTGTAGAGCGGAAGCCCAAGACGTTTTTCATCTAAAATATGCCCAATGAACCCTATACTTCTTGCCAATACAAAAAATGCATTTAATGTT
Source organism: Microcaldota archaeon (assembly GCA_964492665.1). Classification (GTDB taxonomy): domain Archaea; phylum Micrarchaeota; class Micrarchaeia; order Micrarchaeales; family Micrarchaeaceae; genus JAJYXL01. The sequence goes on along the minus strand of CAZBLA010000054.1, from coordinate 3,517 downwards.
CCATTGTCAATTATTTCATCTATCTCGTAACTTTTATATCCTGTTCCGGCAAGCAAATCAACAAATAATACACCGATAGTTCCATCAACATTTAGTATTAGATTTTCTTTCTTACCCGTTGTAATTTTCTCTATCTCCAATGCATATTCCAAAGTCTTGGTTAATGGAAAATTCTTACGAGCATAATCTTTCAGCAAGCTAACCCTTATATCCGGGTTCCTGACACTTTTTATTCTATGACCGATTCCAGGTATATGGATCTTTTCTATATTTTTCACATATTCAACAAAATCCGACGGAGCAATATTTTTTTCCGATCCTTTTTTAAAATGCCGGGCGGCTCCATCGATAGCTCCTCCAAAACGAGGGCCTATTGTTAACAAACCTGCTACAAGTGAAGAGACAATGTCTTTGCCTGCTCTTGCCGTAATTTTACTGGTAATGGCACCTGAAACCGCCGGGCCGTGATCGGCTACTATTTTGATAATCAGATCTATAAAATTTGATGCCCAAGCAGGGAACCTTCTTTTTAGCCACAGTATGCTTATAACATCGGCAATACTGTAATGATTACTGATAACATCAGTTATCGTAACCCCATTATAGCAAATCTCTTTCCCCCTATCATCCGAAATGGTGCAAATAAAATTAGTCGGCATCCTTATTTTACCAAGTGCTTCGGCGGTCTGACAGTCAAGCGGCATCTTGTTTATATGGGGTTCAACAATAGGCTTTATCTTTCCTTCTGATTTTAGTTTTTCGTAAACAGATCTTATTATATTCGGAAGATTATAGAAAGAATCAGGAACAATAGCTCCAACTTCTTTCAACGCTCTATTTTTGGCATCTGAAGTTTCTCTATCCATATCGGCTTTAGCTCCGGCATGACCAAACTGAACTTCATCGGCGAAATATTTTGAAACTGTTCCGATACACCATGCCACAAGCGGTTTTTTTATAAGTCCTTTCTTTAAGGCATCAACAACCTGATATTCATAATTTCCCCCTATCTCACCAATCATTACACTAAATTTTATCCTGTCGTCTTCTTCGTATCTTAAAAGATGATCCAAAAATGTAGAGCCCGGATAGCGGTCTCCTCCTATAGCAACACCTTGAACTATGCCATCAGCATTTTTCGCCATCATATTAGACAACTCGTTGAACAATCCCCCTGATCTGGTAACAAGTCCGGCATTTCCGGAACGGTAAAGTTTTGCTGAAAGAATATTTTCTATTGTTCCCCCGGCGTTTCCTATTCTTAAAGCCCCTGCTACTATACCTCCTACGGTTGCCGGGCCTATTGTAATTTTACCCTTATCTTTAAGTCTATGCGCAAGATATCTTGAATGGCGTTCAGGTATTCCCTCTGCTGTAATATTTATTAGCTTGATTGACGGAATATCAATGGTTTCAAGCGCGACTTGGTATGCCGTTCTGAACGAGGCAAAATTGATTAAAAGTGACGCATTTGGAAATGCGCTGGCGGCTGATTTTGTACTTCTAAATATGGGAATTATAAATTCATCCTGTCCATACATAAACTTCTCAAACTTTCTGTTTCCGGTTGGGACGACAATGGCAACTATGCTGGGCTTTCTATCTATAAGATAATCGTAGTCAAGCATCCTTTGGATGGCCGTGATATTTAAGTTCCAAAATATAGCGGTAGTTTCCCTTGAAAATATACTGTTTTTCATTTTAACTTTCTTAAAATTGCGATAATGCAGTTTTTATCGTTGATGTCATATGATATTCCGATCCAAAAATTTGAATCGGGATATCTAAGGATTCAACGGCCTTTTTGATTTTAGAAAGTCCCTCTTTGTAGTTAGGACCACCCCTTCTGACAAATATCTTGATGTTAACGGATTTCATTTTCTCAGAATGCTCCCGTATAGCATCTATAATTCCATCAAAGGTTTTGGATATATCGGTAAAATTGGCAATTGCTCCGCCTATTATTAAAATTTTTGACTTGTGTCTCTTGCTCTTATTTCTTGTCATAAGATCTATAATTGTTGAAGCATATTCTGCCGTTTCGGATCTTGTAGGATTTCCGGAGTATTCTCCGTAGTTTGCTATCTCTTTGGAATAACCAAAATCAGCAACTGTATCGGCATATACCACCGAAGCTCCGCCTCCGGCAACCATCGTCCACACATCTCCATCGGTATTAAGAACTGTAAGTTTTAAAGAAGCTCCTGAATTTGCGTCCATTTCTTTGATTTTTGTCTCTTCCACTGTTAGCTCTCTTCCAAACCCAACAGGAAACTCCACATCGCCCCATTTTTTTCCAGCAAGAAACTGGGCTGTGTCGTCAATCTTAGCAACAAAATCAAGTGGAGATATTGTGTTTCCGGTCATCGCAAGTGGATTAATTTCAAGATATGTAAAATACAAATCTCTAAAAAGCTTATAAAGTCTAGTCGTAAAATCACCAAATCTGGAGCGATTCCTAATATCTTTCGGCATACATTCATAAATAATTTTTTCAGCTTCATCTGAAATTGCCATAGCAGGAATAAGCATGCTGGTTACAAGATTCCAATTGTCCTCAATATCTATTCCACCATGACTTGATATATAAATAGTATCCGCATCAGATCCCATCATTATAGCAACAAAATATTCCTCATTATGGGGAATAAACGGCTCTACTATAAAATGAGTTAAGTAGCCGGAATGCGCCTTTATCTCAATGGGCTTAGAGCGTTTTTCCGCTATCCATTCTTTTACATCTTTCCAGGATACATCGCCAGGAGCATCTTTCTTATAAAGCACCAAGCCCAAAACTCCCCTTTTGCCAAAAAGCATATCAGGCTTTACTACAAGAGGCAATTCGTTCAACCATCCGAAACTATTTTCTATTTCATGAAAATCGGTTTCAGGTGTAATTTTTACCGATTTAAAATTATAGACAAACGAACTCCCGAAATATTCACTCCAATTACGCGATAAAATACGCTTTGCGTCAATCTCTCTAATAGCCCTTCGAGCCATCATAAGCCTCCAAGGCCGTAAAGATAGAGATAATTGAGCTTTTTTGAAAAATTAAAGCCGAAAAATACAAAATATTCATTGTTTGATTCCCCCCCTTATTTCAAACTAATTTAATGAAAAAAATAGAAATGTCAAATTCTAATTTATAGTATTTACTAACTTGGCTTATATATCTACTACATTTATCATACGTTACTATAATGAGACCACTGCAGTTGCAAACATATCCGCTGTAATTATATTTGTTATACAGCGTTAATGCGTATTGTTTGTTATTGGTAAATAACGAAACACTCTTATGCTATTCCAAACTCTCAATTGTTCCAGCTCTCTCGCCGTCATCTTTGCAAAAATAGAGATCTATCTTTTGTATTTATTAACTCTTCGCTATTTTTTCCGTTTTTTTCATTATTGACTTTTTAATTACTACGCTTTATTATTCCTAAACGGTATTACAAAAAATGGTCATGTTAATTCTCAAATAACTCTTACCCAATGTTTCAAAAAAATGTTG
>CAZBLA010000053.1:3029-6121 GCA_964492665.1 Microcaldota archaeon | reverse complement strand
ATGCAAAGATAATAATTAGTGCTATGCTGCTTTATCGACCTTTAGGTCAGTATATAATTCTTATTTGAATCTATACTGAAAATTAGGATTTTCTTTCATTATTTTAAAACTTTCCGGATAGTTTTCGACAAACCAAACCATAAAAGCGGTATAATTAATTTTCTCCGACAGCATCTTTTTCCGCTTCTCCTGCCATTCTTTTTTTCTATTAACACCTTTCAAAAATTCAATGGCTGAGGCAAAAGCCTTTTTCTTAGAAGTAAAATTATATACCAATTGATACTTCTCCTCAAGTTCTTCGGTAAACCCCAGTTTTTTGGGACTAATAAAAAAAGCAGGCGTAGCTAAAATAGAGGATTCTGCTGCCATTGCACCACTCTCACCGTAAAACAAAGAAGCATAGTACTCAATATCCTGCATATCGCCATATTTTACCTTTTTATTGTTCTCAATTTGTAATAAACTTAAATCTCCGGGCAATTCATACTCACAGGAAATAAAAACCTTTCCATATTTAGAAAATTCTTTGACAATATTTCTTATCTCCTCAATTGAATACCCACGGCTTCCCATTTCCTCTGCGGCATTCCATGATACAAAACGTAAAAGAGAATATTTACAATCGTTGTTACACCCTAATTTCTTTAGTATTTCCTTATTAGGCTTAAAGAAGGAAGGATGCAAAAATGCTAACTCATTAAAACTTTGAACACGAATATGTTTCTTACCTAAATCTTTATTATATCTGTAAGGTGTAATGAAAGCTGAAGTAAAAAACTTCGTGAAATATAATGCTCTAAATACATCCGTATTATTAAATGAAATATTTGGGATTCTAATTAAAGATGTTGCAATTGCGGGATAAACGGTACCACCGGAATCAAGTACTATATCAATCTTGTTTTTTAAACAAATATTTGCAAATTTAAACACAAAACCCAAGCCACCACATATCTTTCCTAGTATTGTTTTATAGTGTTTTCCAAGATTAATGAAAGGAATATTATATACTTTTAAAAGCTCAAAGGAAATATCTTTATTTCTGGCCACAATAAATACTTCATGACCATGAGACTCTAATACATTCCTTAAATTCCGAAAAAAATGGACATGTGCAGGATGACCAATATCTATTAATATATTCATAAAGTTAATTTAACATAATTGATAAAAAATCGTATCCTCAGGTATAAAAAGTTTATCAGTATAAGTTACCAATATATAAGGAGTATTTCCAATGTTTTTAAAAGCATGAGCAATGTAATTAGGGACATAAACCGTAACGGGTGCCCTTTCAGTCAAATGAATTTTTATCTGTTCTCTGGTATGAACATCTTCTAATATCATTTCAGCTTCCCCTTTGATTAACGAAAACCATTCGTGTGCTTCTTTGTGATAATGATTTGCTCTACATTCTCCCATATTAGCAGAAATAATATAAACTTCGCCCGTAAAAGCCGGAAGATTGCTTTCTTTTCCGGTAATTACTTTTAAGAACCAACCTCTTAAATCAGAGATTTTCTTTCTTTTAATAATCTGTATTTTATCTTGTAATTTAATTGGCATTATTCTTTGTTTTTAAATACATCTCAATTCCTTGTTCTAATGATATTTTTGGTTGCCAACCAAACAAATGAAACTGATTTGATATATTAGCAACTGCGTACATCACATCACGAGGACGATAACTACGCCCACCCCAATTTATATTTGCTGTTTTTGCTGTTTTATCTTCCATGATTTTAACAATATCCCTGAGTGTATTACCTATTCCTGTCCCTAATTGAAAACTCAGCCCACTTGAAACTTTATCCATATAATTAAGTATTTCAACATAAAAATCCGTAATATCTTCAAGATTAATAAAATCTAACACTTGATTTCCCGGAGTAGTATCTACCGGTATTTCATTATTTAAAGAATCATATAATATGTCAATTATTTTTTTTTGCGAATCCGACCCCCCGTAAATTGTATATGGAGCAATAGTAATGTATTTAAAATCATAAACCTTACTATAATAATCCACAAATATTCTTGAAGCAGTTTTAGTCGCTGTATATAAATATGCCGGATCTAAATTTCCATCTCCATTATAAAATTCGGCAAAACTGCCTGTATTAATAAAGAATTTTATTCCACTGTTTTTTAATGCATCTAAAACATGACCTAAAAATACAATATTAGCATCAAGTAATTTTTGTAATGTGTCGAAATCGTCGAGTGCTGTTAAATACGAAGCTAAATGAATACATGCATCAGGATGAAAATCATTAATCGCACAAATCAATTTATAATGATTCGTTTGCGAATAATAAAATTGTATGGTTTTATCTCCATAAAGTTTTTTTGATTTTTCCGGTTCAATTGTAATCTCAAACAACTCATGACCTTGTTTTAGCAATTTAGGAACAAGATTCTGACCAACGAAGCCATTTGCTCCAGTAATAATTATTTTCATTTTATACTATTAAAAAGGTGAAATAAAATTTTTGAGAGGGATCAAGTGTCTATCCTTATCTGAAACAACATACTGTTTTAACGGCCATTCCATACCAATTGAGAAAGGATTAATCCCTGCATCTGATTCCGGATTAAATTCATTGCTTTGAGAATATATCATTATTGTATCGTTTTCAAGGCTTTGGAAACCATGTGCAAACCCTTTAGAAATATAAAGCGCCTGTCGTTTTTCAGATGATAGTTCAAATGATATATGTTGTTTATATGTTTTGGAGCCTTTTCTTAAATCAACAAGAACATCAATAACCCGACCACTTAGGACATAAACCAACTTTGATTGCGCATAAGGTAAAAGTTGAAAATGCATCCCTCTAATAACTCCTTTATGAGATATAGAAAAAAATTGTTCATCAATATCTAAATCCAATTTGTTGCGAATGAATAAACTCTTCTGGAATAACTTCTGGAATTCACCCCGTATATCTTGGGATAATTTATTTTCAACAAGAAATACTCCTTTAAATTTTGTTTCTATAAAATTCATTTTGACCAGATTAATTGTTTTTTGCTAGCAGCAGTAATATATTCCTCTATGTCATTTTGGGTATTTAGTTGCCCCATTTCATAAT
>CAZBLA010000053.1:0-3019 GCA_964492665.1 Microcaldota archaeon | reverse complement strand
TCATAATAATTCATATACCATTCTGTTGTTTTTTTAAAGCAAGTTTCATTATTCCATACAGGTTTCCATTTTAGCAAGGAATTTGCCTTTGAACAATCTAGTTTAAGAAGATTTGCTTCATGTGGTCCATTATGAACCTTTGCAAAATCAAATTTCATCCTATTCCAATATTTTGCCATATAATCACAGACTTGTTTAACACTGAGATTAGAGACATCCTCAGGACCAAAATTCCAAGCTTCTGCAAATTTTTTATTTCCTTTTAACAATTGACTTCCCAAAAGCAAATATCCACTTAATGGCTCCAATACATGCTGCCAAGGGCGTGTAGCAAGAGGATTCCTTATTAAAGTTGTTTGCCCTTTATTGGTAGATTTCATTATGTCGGGGACAAGTCTATCAGGTGCCCAATCGCCTCCACCAATTACATTACCTGCTCTCACACTTGCTACCAAAACATTATGTGTCTTACCATAGTCGTTCAAGTTAAAAAACGAATTTCTATAAGAAGCAGTCATTATTTCGGAACATGCCTTTGAAGAACTATAAGGATCATAACCGCCCAAAGCATCATTTTCGCGATAACCCCATATCCATTCATTATTATTGTAACATTTATCTGTTGTTATATTAATAATAGCCTTAACTGAATTAACATTTCTACATGCCTCAAAAACTTTTAATGTTCCTATTACATTTGTTTCATAGGTTTCAACAGGTTTTTCATAGGAAATGCGCACTAAGGGTTGTGCTGCAAGATGAAAGATAATATCCGGTTTAAATAATCTGAGTTCTTTCGTAATAAGTTTTTCATCACGTATGTCACCATAAACAGATTCAATTTCAAGGTTTAACAAAGACCAGTGAGATGGTTTAGTATTTGGTGCAAGAGAATATCCTTTTACAACCGCCCCCATGGTTTTTAACCAATAGGCCAGCCAACTTCCTTTAAAACCGGTATGCCCGGTGATGAAAACCCTTTTGTTTTCGTATATCCCACTAAAGAATTTACTATTTACCATACTTTCCATGGTGCTTTATTTGTTTCCCATAAGTTCATCAATAATTCCTTATCGCGCATAGTATCCATCGGCCGCCAAAATCCTTTGTGTTTAAAAGCAAACATTTCATTATCCTGTGCCAGCCCCTCCAACGGCTTCCTTTCAAAAACAGAAACATCTCCCTCTTTTATATAATCAAATACTTTGGGTTCACATACAAAAAAACCGCCGTTAATCCACGCCCCGTCACCTTTGGGCTTTTCCTGAAACCGGATAATTTTATGATCCTGCTGGATTTCCAATGCGCCAAAACGACCTTCAGGCTGAACTGCCGTCATGGTAATGGCTTTCCCGTGTTGTTTGTGAAAACTTACAAGCTCATCTATGTTAACATCAGAAACGCCATCTCCATAAGTTAACATAAATGGTTCATTACCGATTATTTCCTGAGCACGTTTTATACGACCTCCTGTCAATGTATTAAAACCGGTATCTAGCAAGGTTACTTTCCAGGGCTCGGCATTATTTTTATGTACTTCCATGCTGTTACTTCGCAAATCAATTGTAACATCACTTTGATGTAAAAAATAATTCGCAAAATATTCTTTAATATAATAGCCTTTGTATCCTAATAGAATTACAAATTCATTATATCCATAATGAGAATATATTTTCATTATGTGCCATAAAATAGGTTTTCCCCCTATTTCTATCATAGGTTTAGGCTTAAGAACAGTCTCCTCACCAAGGCGGGAGCCAAAACCGCCTGCAAGAATTAATACTTTCATAGTTAATAATATTTATAATTAAATTAATAAATTTTTAACCCACTCTTGTATACTATAATTAGATATAAATAGGTTATTATAACTTGGATTTGTGCCTTTAATAAACTCAATTATTTTATTAATGTTTTCGTCATCAAATATAAAAATACTTTTGGGATCGTAGATTTTTTCCATTTGAATATTTTTATTAGTTGTGATTAAAAATTTTTTTGCCCCCAATGATTCTATAACTCTCATTGTCAATCCGCTTTGTGTATTATTTGGAACATCTAAAACATATCCGCATTTTGAATATATCTCAATTACTTTCCACTTATTAGGAGCGACAAATGTTAAATATTTTGGATTAAGAATTTTTTTATCTTCAAAAACAACTCTTAAATATCTAGTCCATTTTATACTTAAATAATTGTAAAACTTTATATTTGATTTATTAGCTAAAATTTGAAATTTTTTTATATATTTATACCTGATGAATTTATTATAAGTTCCCACAAAAACAACACTTTTAGGCTCTTTTGCCTTTTTATCTCCTATTAATCCAAATTCTTTTGAATAAAACAGTGGAAGATACTTTATTTCTGGATGTTCAATAACATCTTTCCTATCAAATGAAAAAACACTATCAAAATATTTTATATATGATAAATAATTATGTTGTTTAATGGAATCCCAATAATATAAGACAAACTTTGCTTGAGCAAATTGAGTTTTATATTTATCTAAAATCTCTTCTGATATTTGATGAACGTGTATAAAAAGCACATAATCATAGTTATTCCCCTTAGTACTCTTGAGAATCTTTATATGGTACTTGACTTGTATCTTAATAAAAAGTGCTTTATATAACCTATTCACAACTGTTACAAAAAAACTTTTTTTCTTTATTGGAAAAAAATCAACTTTTGCCCCCTGTCTTCGAATTTCTTTGCATATCTCATTAGGTAAACTGAAATAGTCCAATCCTATATATAAAATATATTTACCTTTTAAATCGCACATAATATTTTATTTTTACCAAGTAAAAAAAACCTCAATATATATATATACTGAAAAAAATCAGGTTTGCAAAAAATCACACACCAATTAACTCAAAATTATCGGTCATCAGGGTTTGAAGTTCTGGTCTATATTTTTCAATATTTTGAAAGAACCCCATGCACTTTTCCCTGAAAACTGAAAACTTTTCGTAGTATTCGTTATAAGTTATGTTTTTCTTGAAAAACTTCC
>CAZBLA010000052.1:0-6141 GCA_964492665.1 Microcaldota archaeon | reverse complement strand
TGAATATGATACGAAAATCTTTAAATTAGGTATCTTCTTTCGGAACTACTGTTAAATCTTTTAGTTCAGAATTGATTATTGTATTTGTACGGAAATTAGATAGAAGTTGAACAGATATAGGCATAAGCTTCACATTAACCCTTCCATCCTTCATTGTTATATCCATTATTTCTATATTTTCGCTTGTCTTTATACCCGTTATTGTACCCTCTTCACTTGTATTTAAAAAAGATATACCTTTACAATTGAGACTTATTGAATCTGCATAAGCCTTTGGACTAAATGCGGCTCCGGATAACATTAATGCTGCTATGCCATAAGTTATATTTTTTCTAGTGAGTTGTCTTAGCATATTAAAACTAGGTAGATGATTAGGTTTATTTGTTTGTATCTCCTTCTGCATAATATCACGAATATCATTGTACGTAATGAGATATTTAAAGGTTTCTTAGTTCTAATTCTGTCCAATAAATACCGAAAATAATTTAGTATCAACTAGAGACCCTTTCAATCAGTTCATCATTGTAAATTTATTCAATATGTTATTTTTTGCAATAACCTCCCTTTCGATATTCTTCTTCTTTTTAGAGAACAAAGTTTCACCTACAAGTCTTTTGTACCTAGAAATGGCAGATTCAATCAAATCTTCTCCTTCATAACCAACCTTCAGTTCCTACTCTTTCTGATTACTCTTTTCCCTCCCTTTTGCCGGATAATGGTTGAGTTTGTTTGATTCTGGATGTATTCCCACTTTCAACTGATTTATTATCGCATCACGCCGAGGTCTAGACCTTGAACTCCCATTTGTCGCATTCAGTTTTACAGTATCCCAGTAGATATACATATTGATCGCCAGATTAGTATGTACATCAGGAATTTTTATCCCTGATGGTTATCGGGAATAAAAAGAATTATTGGACAAAGTTAATCTCACATATAGTTTAAATATTCTAATGTAGAATTTATCTTATGGCCATGCAAGTAGAAGAGTTAAAAGGACTGATACATACTGATATATTGGAGTCCATCCAATCAAGAGGAATATCCAAACTGACTCCTCCACAGGAATCTGCCATAAAAAAAGGCCTGCTTAAGGGAAAAAATCTTGTCATATCGTCTCCAACGGCTAGCGGGAAGACCCTGATTGCAGAGATCGCCTGCGTATCCTGCATATTATCAGGAAGAAAATCGGTATACATAGCTCCGATGAGAGCCATCGTAAATGAGAAATACGATGAATTTCGCGAGTCCTATCCATACATAAAAACTGCATTATCCATGGGAGATATGGATTCCAGTGATCCATGGTTGTCAGAATACGATATGCTTTTCGTTTCTACGGAAAAATTTGACAGTCTATTGAGACATGGGATAAACTGGCTTTCCAGGATAGGCTGTATGGTTTTCGATGAGGTTCATATGTTGAGAGACCTTTCGCGGGGCCCGACTTTGGAATTGTTGATAACAAAGATAAAAGTTCTCATAAATCCCCAGATAATAGCTTTGAGCGCAACAATCGGAAATTCAGGGGAAATAGCCAAATGGATAGGCGCTGCATCAATAACCAGCGAATATAGACCTGTAAAACTAGTCAAGGGTATAATAAAAGATTCTAAGGCTTACATAATAAACAACAAGAGGAAGAAAGCCATCACTCTAAAAGGTAAAAGTAAGATTCCGGAGATGCGGCTTCTCGAGGATACTGTGATGAGGGGCAAACAGCTGCTCATCTTCTATTCTTCAAAACGGAACGCCGAATCTTCAGCATCCAAGCTTGCAGAGCATATAGAGAGCTTAAGCAACTACCTAGACAAAGAGAGTCTGGAGAACATCGCAGATTCTGTGCTCAATGCTTTGGACAATCCAACAAACCAATGCAAAAAACTGTCTGCAATTGTTAAGAAAGGTGTCGCGTTCCATCATTCAGGACTTATCAATTCACAACGGACCATGATAGAGAATGCATTTAAAAAGGGCGTAATAAAGGCCATATGTTCAACTACAACTCTTGGATTTGGTGTAAACCTACCGGCACATACCGTACTTGTGAGAGATATGTTCCGTTATTCTTCATACGGCATGGAAAGGATAAGCATCAATGACATACTGCAACTTTTCGGAAGGGCTGGAAGACCTATATATGATACGGAAGGAAGAGCATTCATACAATGCGGTCCTAACTATTCAATTGATGAAATTGCAAAAAAATATATCAATTCAGGCCCAGAATCAATAGACTCCGCATTAGGTGTTGCACCAGTTTTGAGGACCCATATACTCTCTTTTATAGCTACTGGATTTGTCAGGAGCAAGGAACAAATCTATGAATTCATGGAAAAAACACTGTACAATTTTCAATATGGAGTGGAATCCCATCTGCGTAATCTGCTGTCTGAAATGGTCGACGAACTTAACGAATGGGGATTTATTCAAGGTACACAGGACAATCTGACTTCCACAAGGCTCGGAAAGAAGGTAAGCGATCTATATATAGATCCACTTTCTGCCAAATGGATCGTAGACAGTGCCGGCGGACCGAATGATAACTTATCGGGCTTATACCTCATATCCAACACTATTGAAATGCGTTCATATGTGAAGCCTTCAAAGGAGAAGCAGGAGCAGATAGAAGAAGCCTTCTTGCGGTATACGAGCGGGGGAAAACTTGCCCCGCCCAATTTCCAGGACGGACTCAATTCATTCACTACAGCAATGGTCCTCAATGATTGGATGGAGGAGAAGGGCGAGGATTTGATATTAATGGAATACCATCTCACTCCTGGAGCATTATACTCAAAAATGTCTAATGCCGATTGGATGATATACTCCGCAATAGAACTCTCTAAAATCTTACATATTCCATATCGGCAGCTTCTATCTACAAGGGTAAGACTCAGGTATGGGATTAAGGAAGAACTTCTGGATCTCGTGAGATTAGAACAAATCGGGAGAGCAAGAGCAAGAAGGTTATATCTGAATGGTATAAAATCCACATCCGACATAAGGGAAAATAAGGAAAAAACAAAACAGCTCCTAGGTGCAGAAATATCAAAAAAGGTATTTGCACAATTGGACATACAATAATCATTTTTTCCTTTTCCAGAAACGAACATCAATCACTGCTTCTATCTCATTTTTTGAGTAGGTCCTGACAATCCTATCAAATAAATACTTTACAGAATATCCTCTGCTGTTCATGAACTTCCGTATCTCTACTTTTGTATTCTCAATCCCATTGATAGAATTGCAGAATACATATATGTGCGATGTAGCTTTATCTTTTGCAAGCATGATCATTTCATCGAGAAACTCCATACTTTGTGTAGGCATCTGCATTATCACTCTGTCTGCAAATCCCTTATATGCAGCAGCAACTTTCCTAATATCCCCTTCTACAGGGGTGATAACTCCTTCCAGTTTATTGAGCAATATATTCTTTTTCATATATTCATATGCGTAATTGTTGATTTCTATAGCCAATATCCTTCGTGGCTTGCTGTTTATGGCAATGACTATAGGAAATGGTCCGACACCGGCAAAAGGAACAGCAATGTCTTCTCCTCTTTTTATGATTCTGCTTATCCTTCCTCTTTCGTATGACAACCTATTAGAGAAAAATACTTTTCGCACATCAAATCCGAATACTGCCCCATTCTCCTTATACGCTGCCATATATCCTCTTTTACCTCCGACATAACTAAATTTCCTAATTCTGTATTGTCCTGTTATGGGTCCGGCTGTCATGAGTACAGTGGTAACTTTATTATTTGATTTAAGAATTGATTCTGTTACTTTCTTCAAATCAATTCCTACGCTATCTTTGCTAAAACCACGTATCTTTATTACTGCTATATTCCCCAATAGATCATATCCACCCACAATGTTATCATTTTTTAATGTTTTTATAGGGGATGCTACATATCTTTTTCCTTCTATCTCCTTTTTATTCTTTTCCATAACCGTAATATTGGCTCCTAACAATTCAGAAAGCTTTTTAATATTTTGTTTGGTATAATCTCTAATAGGTATATACGCATACGTTCTGTTATGGAGTATATTCCGCTTAGAATCTAGAATGTTCATTTTCGAAATATATTTTTTGACTGTTTCCGCATCGGGTTTGTGTATTTTTATATATTTCATCAAATCATCTGATTTTAAAATAGAGATCAGATTATATATCCATTATATAAATATAGAGCATATAAATACTCTAACAATTAAAATTTATTTTGTAATTAATACTGGCCTGCATTCGTAGGGCAGAAGTAACTGTATACAGATTTATAGATAGATATGATAAAAGAGAGAGTGATAAATTGTATTTTGTTGTAAAAGTGACATCTGGACAAGAGAAAATAGCGGCAAATATGCTTAGCAATAAATGTCAAAATAATGAGTTTCCGGTATATTCCATAATTATTGTCGAAGGAATGCGTGGTTATATAATTACGGAAGCTGAAGACGAGTCTGCATGTAGAAATTTTGTAAGCAAAGTAAGGAATGTACGTGGAATCTTACCAAAACCTTTGAGCTCAGAAGAAGTAGAGAAGCTCATAACAAACACGAGCATAGCCACACAGGAGATACTTAAGATGGATATAATAGAATTTACAAGCGGGCCTTTCAAAGGGTATAAAGCGAAAGTATTGCGGGTAGACAATCCGAAAAGCGAGATAACGGTAGAACTTATAGATGTGGTTGTCCCGATCCCTGTAACCACAAAAATGAATACGGCAAGGGTTATAGAAAAATCTAAAAACAAGGAATGATATTATGGCAGAGAGCATAGTAAAAGGGTTAGTGGAAGGAGGAAAAGCATCTGCGGGTCCGCCTCTCGGTCCGGCATTGGGCCCTATGGGCGTAAATGTTACGAATGTAGTAGATGAGATAAACAAAGCAACAGCACAATTCTCAGGAATTAAAATTCCTGTCAAGATAATAGTGGACACCTCAACAAAAGAGTTTAAGATAGAAGTAGGAATGCCGCCAACAAGTGCACTGATATTGAAAGAGCTGAATCTACAAAAAGGAGCAAAAGAGAAGGGAGAAATTGTAGGTAATTTAACCATTTCACAAGCAAAAAACATCGCAGAAGCAAAATCTGATCGCCTATTCGGATCAGACATCAAGAATAAAGTCAAACAGATTATAGGTACATGCAAGAGTATGGGAATAACATGCGAGAATATAGATCCCCGCCAAGCAATCCAGAAGATAGATTCAGGAGAGATAAAAGTCTAATATCAGATAATAAGATGTACGATCTGTACATGAGGCTTTTAAACCGTTTTGGATTCAGATATTGGTGGCCAGGAGACACAAGAGACGAAATACTGATAGGCGCGATACTGACTCAACAGACAATGTGGCGGAATGTCGAATTATCAATAGATGCATTGAAGAGACTCAAATCACTTTCTATATCTAAAATATCAGATATGCAAATAGATAATCTAGAAACAGCGATACGCTCTTCCGGATACTATAGACAGAAAGCAAAAAGGCTAAAAAATGCATGCAAACAAATAATGCGTTATGGGGGTATCAATAAACTACTTATTATGGATATACCCGAATTGAGGGTTTTTCTGCTTTCTATCCCTGGAATAGGAGAAGAAACAGCAGACTCTATAATCCTTTATGCGACAGAGAAACCCACTTTTGTGGTGGACAATTATACCATAAGAATAATGTCCCGTGTATACAACAAAAAAATGGATTATGGTATTTTAAAAAATTATTTCGAAGGTTGCATAAAAAAGGATGCTGAGTTATATAAGGACATACATGCCCAATTTGTTGAATTGGGCAAAAATTATTGCAAAAAAAGTGATCCTTCATGTGACGGATGCCCTTTAAACCAAATATGTCTATATATAAAAGAAGACTGAAAAAGTGCGTGGTTATATAATTTATGTAACTATCCTTTCCTATTATTTATAGGGCAAGAATACTGCGACTTTTGAGTCGCAGAAGAATCGCATATTTCAATAAATCAATACGCCAGCCAAGGATTCCCCCAATCTTGTTGGGGATGAATCGGCACAATAATTGTCTATTTTGTAGACTTCCTTAGTTGTAATCTATTCAACCTCATTTGGAGTCAGATAAATACAATAATATTACTTTTTCTACCAA
>CAZBLA010000051.1:0-6169 GCA_964492665.1 Microcaldota archaeon | reverse complement strand
ATTGCATAAATGCAGAGGAAGCCTACACCTTTAGGTGTAGGAGGATGTCACTATTAATATGTACCATTCTTCCTCTGCGGATTGTAGAACGTGTTTTTAATTCTACAATACCCGTTTATGCAACTCTTACCATACTCTCTCAAGTGTGATTTCAAGCATGTCCTACCATAACACTTTTTCAGTATGTTTATTAATTCATTTATATAAGTCGCGAAGTTTATATAATATATTAATTTTTGTAATAACATAATTCATCCATGACCTAAAAGTCGTAGTCTTCTTACCTAAAAGGATAAAATAATAATCAACTTCCGTATACTCCACTCTAATTTCAATTTTCTATTATCTATTCAACCACCTATGGTAATATGGAATCTACTATAAATTTCGGATTGAATTTGATTATTGCATCATAATCCTCTCCAGTCCCGAACATAAGTATGGGTATGCCTGTCACATCAGTTATGGATATTACACTCCCTCCTTTAGCATCACAATCCAATTTAGTCAGTATTATTCCATCAATCTTTATGAACTTGTTGAATTCTGATATCTGCATAGCAATAATATTCCCAGATGTGCTTTCTCCAACAAAAAGTATCAGATCAGGTTTTGATACTCTTACTATCTTCTGTACCTCTATCATTAGATTCTTGTTGGTTTCTTGTCTTCCTGCAGTATCTATCAATACAACATTTATATAATGAGATTTTGCATATCCTATAGTATCATAAGCAATACTTGCAGGATCAGAGCCATAATTACCCTTCACCACTGCCACACCTATTTTTTTGGCATGATATTCTGTTTGCTCTATAGCTGCAGCACGGAAAGTGTCGCTAGCAGACATGACCGAACTTATCTTGTTCTTTTTAAGCATATAAGCTATTTTTGCTATTGTTGTTGTCTTGCCTGTTCCATTCGGTCCCAGAAACAATATCCTCACCGGATTTTCCACTGATATTTTTTTCTTTACATATTCGAGTATATCTATTCTATCATTCGTTTTACCCAAAATATCAAATAAAGATGCTCTGATATCCTCTCTCATTTGATTTTTCATACCATTATAATCAAATTTAGTTTCTGCCAATCTCTTCATCAGAGAAGATGTAAATTTCTCCGTAGTATCAAATCCAACATCTGACTGAAGCATTGATATTGTCAATGCATCAATAAGTTCATCCATCTCCGACTGGCTTATCTTGATATTCCTTAATAATGCTCCTCTTATTTTTGTTTTTATGGATAATTTTATCAGTTCTTTTTTCTTATCATCCTTTTCGTTGTCACTAACTTTCAACTCTTCAGATCCGACTCCTTTTTCTATAGGCTCTTTCTTGTTTGCTACCGCACCAACCAATTCATCTTCTTGTTTGCCAATTCCGGATTCACGATCCTCTGCAATGCTATCAATACCACCAATCTTATCTTCTTCTCGTTCCGTCTCTTCAGTTTTTTTGCTGACGAACGAACCGACCACCTTGGACAATTTCTTTTTAAGTATATCAAACATCCTACTACCTCCTAATATTAGAAAAAATTGTTTTAAGTATCATATATCCATCTCTGAAAGTTCTTAGATTACTTCTTCCATATCCTCTCATCTTCTCGAAACTAGGAACTTCAAGTATCCTCAATCCCACTTTTTTCGCTCTTATATTTATTTCTGTTTCAATACCAAATCCATCGGATTTCAGTTTGAGCTTTTTGATTACACTCTTTCTGAATCCTCTATATCCATAACACATATCCGAATAATTTGAATGATATATCAAATTAACCATTCCAACAAAAAATTTATTTCCAAACTTTCTCAACAGTGACATATCTTCTGATCCACCACCTATTATAAATCTTGATCCCATACAAATATCATAACCTGTCTCTATACCTACCACTATCAATTTTATCTCTCCAGGTTTGTTCGAAAGATCAGCATCCATAGATATTATTATCTTACCCTTAGCCGCTTCAAACCCTCTCCTGAGAGCATATCCTTTGCCTCCACCAGTGTATATCAACCGGGCTCCTTTTGCTTTAGCATATTTTGTAGTTTTGTCTTTGGAATATTTATCCACAACTATAATCTCAAAACTAAATCCATTCAGTGCGGTTTTTATCCCATCTATTGCTTTTCTTATATTCCTCTCCTCATTAAGTGTCGGTATTACTACTGATATATACGGATTAGTACTCTTTTTGATAGTTTTTCTCTGCAAATTCATCCGCCATGTTTCCTATTCTTCTTAAAATTGACTATTATCGATATTATAATCATACTTACTACAACAGCACCAACAGTCAACAAAATGTATATCACAATATTTTGATTTTTGGTATGGCTTACATTATGAAATAACAAGGCATAAGGGCGTGTTGAATAATGTATTCCATCTTTAACATATTCGGCATAAAATCCTATAGGAAAAGAAGCATTAATAAAATCCGCAGTACTTGTCATATGCACACTAAAACTAGAATTTACCTTTTCTCCAGGTCCTACTGTTATACTCTGAGATTTTGGTGTTATATTAAAATTCACAGGAGAGAAAGGTTTTATGATAACTTTTATTGTATCTGTCCCAAAATTAAGAACGGACACATTAATGTTTTCAAAATTTTTTCTTGCGTTTCTTATGCTCGTATTAAGTATACTAACCTTCACATTAGACTGTCTACCGATGTAATAAAAACAAGGGAACAGAGAAAATACTGTTGATGTTCCTTGGTTATATTTAATATTAATTACACCAACATACCCACCAGGAATAGAAAATTTATTCAGATGGAAAGCCATGCTTGTATTTCCTGGTTTTATGGATTGAAAATAAATATTATGGTTGATTACTCGCGCCCCATTCATTGATGGAAATACATTAAGATTTACTGCTGCGCTATTACCGCTATTAACAAGCTTAAAATATATCGTGTTTGAAGTAGAATTTAATACATTGCTATAACATGATCCTGTAAGGCTTACTGTAGTAGCAGCTGTTCCTGACTGGATCATAACTCCTGCAGTCAAGAGCACTATTAACATAATGATATAAGAATTCACCAAATTACCTACTTTCTATACATATCAACTACATCGGAAATCCCATAGTAGCTAATAATATATACCTAATCTCTAAACATATATATCTTTAGTTAAGCATGAGCATATTCACTAATCCAATCCGAAGCAATATTCAGGATTAACTGCAGATTGCGGTTGCATCTTCACTATCCTTACAACGATGAAAGAGGTTATCTTATCATCATTGATTAGTTTTGTATCTTTTCTTACATAATTAATAATTCGTAGCTCTAAATCCCATACTCTTTAGAAGTGGGATGAAGTAAGGTATATATAAATCTATATCAATAATACTCAATAGAGCTACCTTCGGACAGAGGGAAGTCCTGCTCAGTAAGATTTTGTAAGACCTCAAATCGGGCAGTTATCAAAGAACTGAGAACCGATAAAATGCGTTCTTTGCGAATGTGACGATGCATGAATGCAAAGGAAATTCACACGTTTACGTGTGGAAGGATGTCACAAATTCATAATCTGATATATATGTTCTCTCCAAAACTGATAAGTCTTGCGTATACTGCCTTCAAAAGCAATTTCGGCAGCCTAAAAAGACCATACAAACTCAATTTCTCCATAACCTACTGGTGCCAATCTAAATGTCTAACCTGTAATATCTGGAAAATAAAGCCTAAGGGAGAGCTTACTTTAAATGAAATAAAAGAATTTGCAAAGAAAAACACCTATTTCAAATGGATAGAACTCACAGGAGGTGAACCTTTCCTAAGGAGTGATATAGTAGAAATAGCTAAAACATTCAAGGATAACTCGAAAGAACTATACATGCTCACTATGCCTACTAACTCTTTATGCAATCATGAGATGGTCGAGAAGAAGATCAGAAAGATACTCAATCTTAAAATACCCAAAGTTGTCATAACTTTAAGTCTTGATGGTTATAGAGAATTGGAAGATAAAATACGGGGAGTTACAGGAAACTTTGACAGAGTAATCAAAATGGCAAAACTGTTGCAATCGCTGAAGAAAGAGCACAATAATCTTGATTTTGTGTTTGGATATACTCTAAGTAAATACAATCAGGGAGAACTAGAAACTACTTATAATGCGGTAAAGCGCGAAATCCCAAATATAACACCAAATGATTTTCATGTCAATATAGGTCAACTATCCTCTAATTATTACTCAAACAATGAGATGAATATGCTACCAGATAAATCTATAGTGATAAATGACATACAGAATCTTATCAAGAGACGCAGGAAAAAATTTGATATGATGCAAATAATAGAAACTACATTCCTCAAAAATCTTGTGTATTATATACAAACAGGAAAACCACCAATGAGAAGCAGGAGTCTTGACGCATCTCTATTCCTAGACAGTTTCGGTAATATATACCCTTCAATAATGTGGGACAAGAAGATAGCCAACATAAAAGATATAAACTATGATCTATCGAAAATCTGGAATTCTGGTTCTGTAAAAGAGTTACGGAAAGCCATACTTGAAGGAAAAGAGCCAAAGCACTGGACAGCATGCGAAGCATATCAATCTATTGTCGGAGATATACGTAGCATGCTATAATCTAACTTTCTAACATGAGATAAGGGGCTTCGCCCCTTATCTCATTAATCATAGTTTTTAGAACAGAAAAACTGGCAGATCGAGAACTGCAATCAGAACATACAAAAGAAATCATGTAACTATGTGGCCGAACACGCCAAAGTTTTATTTTACATTATAAATCTTGAAGTATTACACAAACTATACAAATATATGCAAATGCAGAATATAATAAATATGCGATATAAAGACATATAAATTTAGAATTTATCCTGGACGCAAAAAAAGAAATAGGAGTATAGAAAAGAACAGAGTATTGTAAAATATATAAGTGCAAGTTCTCTGTGGTTTAAAAGCTGATTATTCTTGCTTTACAAATTAATGCAGGGGGTGAGATTCGAACTCACGAAGGTGCTAGACCACTGGATCTTAAGTCCAGCGCATTTTTCTGTGGTCTTAGCAAACCAAACCAGACTTTGCTACCCCTGCTTCAAACATACATCGAAGGACCAGCCTGATCCGTTCCATTCTTATAACTCTGATGCGACTCTTTCCCTTTCTGAACAAGTTCTTTTATCTTGGCTTCAACCAGTTTTGCTTCTTTGCTCAATTCCTTGACATCTATATCAAGTTTTAGGATCTTATTTATTGATTCTATTGCAAGCTCAGCATATTTTGGATCTGTTATGTTTCCCATGACGGGTACAAGTATATTTACATTGCTTATTCCTTTCTGTACACATTTCACCATCAGCAATGCGCTCACTCCAGTGGAGATTCCTTCAGCAATCGGTTTAAGTCCACTTTTCATAGCATTGTCCAATGTTTTCTTATCTGATGCTATACAAAATATTGTATTCTCAAACTTCTCGTCCATCTTCTTTATGGGCATTCCTCCTATAGACATTACTCCTGAAAGCTCCTTCTCTTTTATAAATCCCATTAGCTTATCTGTTATTTCATAAGTGACTTCAGCAGGTATGCTAAATTCTGAAAATACACAAATAAACTTTCCTTTTTTCGAATGATACAATCTGACTGCTGGCATAGGCATTTCTTTATGTATTGATATCAAAGGTGGAAACATGTTGCTTTCTATATAACCTACATAATCAAGATCCAATTTTTCGATTATGTAACTCAAAGTCATAGGTCCTACAAGTCCCGCTCCAGGAAAACCTTCCATAAACACATAACCTTTTACATCTATATTTTCTATAAACTTTATGTTCATCATTCAACCACTAACTAAGTTCTATTAAGTAACCATTATTAACTTTATTCTTTGCAACCTATTACTCTTAAACGATTTTTGATCCATTTATTAGACTGAAAATAGCATCCAATCTATAGTTCTCTTGCACTAATTGTCAAATTAATAAGATGCCAGTAATCTATTACTATTCTAATACTTATAGCACCCCAAAATAATAAATATACATCGTGTAGTTCCGCTATTAAACTTTTTCCATAAAATTAATATTACCTTCCAACCACTATTGTTTGCGATTAGTATGTTAAAAGATGATGAACCTTTTCTGCGTAAACTTGCAAAAGAATGTAATA
>CAZBLA010000050.1:0-6308 GCA_964492665.1 Microcaldota archaeon | reverse complement strand
TCTTTCAGGAAATGCCTAATCACAAACTACGATATTCAAGAGGCAGTTTCTGGGGCAGTATAATAGTGAGAGTGTCGGAAAGGCAGCGGAAGGAACGTATGCAAATTACATCCGCAAACAGGATATCTCGTATCAGAGTCAACTTAATCGAGCGGTTTAGATACCCCCGACGTAGTCGGGGGAGGGAACCGCTCGTGCAAGGGGTTTATAAGGGGCGAAGCCCCTTAATTTATGTAAGATAATTGATAGTAAAATGAACACCCGACAGTAACATTATTAGACTATTACGGTAAAACAGTGTAAAAACAAATAAAGTCATTTTTCTTTAGTTGTTGGACAACCCAGCATAAAGGTAATATATAAATATCATAAACTATATAATTCATTTGATGTTTTTATGGTAACTATTAATGAAAAAGGCAGAAAGAAAAATTCTACAATTAATATAAAACAACTTCCAGTTGATGTTCCTCAAGAAGCCGCAGAAGTACCTAAGAAGCTTGAAAAGATGGGTTGCGATCCGAAGGAAGCCGAAATAACTAAAAAAAATCTATTAGAACCTGATGAAGAAGTCCGCTTCAAAGAACTTCAGAATATATCTGATTTTGCTAAGGAAGTAGGAGATAAGGCCTATCTGATTTTGCTAAGGAAGTAAGATATAAAACTTTTGTATACTTTGAAATAATTGAGAATATTAATGATGTATCTGCAATGACAAGTAATAAGTTGTTGAGGAATAATGAAATAATAAGATTCATTAAGAAATCAAGAGATAATGTTGCTTATTCATACCTCGATGCAATTTTTCGAGAAGCAGGAAATATAGATAAAATGACAAACGAGAGTATGATACATCCTATTGAGACATTAGGAGATTGAAGTGCTTTATTCGTAAGGCAAGAATACTGCGACTTTTGAGTCGTAGATGAATTGCATATTACAATAACTTGATAATCATAGTTTTCAGAATAGAAAAAAATGCAATCAAAACATACAAAAATCTTGTAACTATGCGGCCGAACACGCCAAAGTTTTTTTACATTACAAATCTTGAAAGTGTAATTGCTGGTAAAAAATAAATTTAAAGAATGCTATAAGGAGATGCAGCAAATGCGGAAATATGCAAAATATGCAGTTGTCAAAAGAACATACTCCGCAGAGGAAATCCACACTTTTTTAAGCAGAAGGGATGTCACCCAACCATATATCAGAATATTGTATAATCTTCTATATTTAGAGATAACGAATAAGTTTTTTGGAAAACATTCCAAGAAAAAATTAAGACTTCCGGCAATCACAATATATAGGCAAACCTTTAATATACCACCATCAAAATATATCTAGACTGACCAGTCTTTCACAAGTGATATTTTGTCTGAAGAAGATAGTTTTTTAAGAAATCTGATATTCCGTTTAATCAGAAAACATATTGCGGGCCCTACAATAGCAACAGCACTAAAAACCTCAAAACAACTCAACGAGAGTGGTATACATGCAACACTGACTTTTCTGAATGATCATGTAGATAAACAGTCAAAAGCAAAATATAACTATAACGCATACATGCAATTAATGCGTCAAATCTCACGATTGAATATATCAGCAGACATATCTGTCAGATTGTCTCAATTCGGTTATAATATAAACAGAAAAATGTCCGATGATCTGCTAGCAACATTGCTCAGCAACTCTGAAAATTTAGGGCTACGCTTGTGGGTGGAATACGAGCCCAATATGTCTGCATTAGATATGTGTAACATATGCAAAAACAATAATCCAAAAACTCTTGGTATCGAAATACCTGATATATTTCTTTCTGAGCAGAAAATAATAAAAATGATTTCACAATCAAACAATATAAAAATATTATTGTCCCACAAGGAGGAGGACACCGAAATCCATAATCTAAAAAAGAAAGAGAAGCAATATAAAATAGATACTTATATAAATAAAATAAGGGAATTCTCTTCTGAAGGAGTAAAATTTACCATATCCTCTCACGATGAGAAATTATTAGAAAGAATGATACAGATGGATAAGTATAGAAAGAATTTAATATTTGAAGTACCCTTTGGATACAGCAAACATAAGCTAAGATATTTAATAAAATCTAAACCAAACTTAAATGTATATACACCATACGGCAAAGATTGGATTTCGTATGCGGTAAATAGGCTTACTGAAGGTAAAACGCATAAAATCGCAACAAAATTGCTGAATGGCAATAAAACAGCGGGAAGATAACATGCAAAAGGGTCCCATAAGGACAAAAGGAAAAAGGAGGACAGTAGATCTGGTCACCGGAGCAACGAGCGGAGTTGGAAAAATCCTTTTATCCGAATTGATGTCCAAAGGCCATGAAGTCAGAGTTATCGTAAAAGAACATCCAAACAAAAGCTCCAATTGGGCATCCCTTCCTGCAGGAGTCAAACCCTACACTGCAGACATACGCTTAAACGACCAAAAGGATGAAAAGGAGCTCATATCCGCATGCAAAGGAGCTGATAATCTGTTCCATGTGGCAGGCGCCTCTTACAATCACAACAATACTTATAATCAGCTGATAGATACAAATGTTATAGCTACAGAGAATGTATTAAACGCATTTGTGAAATCCAATCCAAAGGTGCGAAACCTTCACTTCATATATGTGAGCAGCGTAACAGTATATGGATATAGAAGAAAAGATGGAATTTTAACTGAAGATTCAGAACTGAAACCAAAAAGCAAATATTCCGAAAGTAAAATTCTGGCGGAGCAAGTGATAAAATCGTTCGCGAGCACTAATAAAAATCTTAAATACACAATAATAAGATTTGGGACGTTTTACGGAACCCATTACAAAGAATCCTTCTTCAAGGTTTTTAAATTGATACAGGATGGACGGATGGTGTATATAGATCATGGATTGAATCATTTAACACTGATAAATGTCAATGATGTGGTAAATGCATTGATACTCGCTCTAAATGATACAAAATCGGACATATACAATGTTGTCGAAAATCCATATACTGTTAAAGAACTAACGGAATTTATAGCCAAGAATCTGAAAGTGAATAAACCCAAATTGAGTGTACCTTATGTTGTAGGAAAGATGACAAGAAAAATGGCGAATGTGAATATAGATGAATTTGAATTTATGACTAGCAACAGGATTGTTAGCATAAATAAAATAAAGAAAAATCTGGGATTTAAAATTAAATACCATATAAAGAAAGAGGGATTGGAGCTGCTAAACGAGTTCATACAAAAAAGGAAAAAGGCAGTTTAAAGCGATAATTGATGTTGATATTATGATTGGAAAAGTTGAGAAGTATATACATGAAATATTAGATAGTAAGGGTGCGATGCTCTTCTGCTTGATAGATCCTGTAGACTATAAAGATGCGGATTCAGCAGTAAAGAACGGAATAAATCTGGCAAAGGGGGGTGCCGATGCTGTAGTAATAGGCGGAAGCATAGGTGCTCAGGGGGATCTTCTGAACGAAGTCACTATAAAGATAAAGGAGTCAATAGATGTTCCTATCATACTCTTTCCCGGAAACATAGCCACAGTATCGAAATATGCTGATGCAATATACTTCATGTCATTGCTCAATGCCAGGAATCCCTATTGGATAACACAGGCCCAGACCCTGTCTGCACCACTCATAAAATCCATGGGAATAGAACCTCTTCCTGTCGGATACATTGTAGTGCATCCTGGCGGAACAGTGGGATGGGTTGGAGATGCAAATATCGTACCAAGAGAAAAACCCAAGATCGCAGCAGCATTAGCATTAGCCGGCGAATATCTGGGGCACAGAATAATAATAACCGATACTGGATCAAATCCCAGGTTAATGAACTATGGTCCGGCTCCAAGCGAATTGATACATATGGTTAAATCCTCCATAACTTGTCCTTACATAGTGGCTGGCGGCATATCACATCTCAGCCATCTGTCTCTTGCATACAAAAGCGGTGCGGATATAGTACAGATAGGAAATGCATTCGAGAGCACAAGCAACACCTATAAAAAGATCAGGCGATTTTCACAGATTACAAAAGAGTCAGGATTGAAAAAGCTAAAGGGGTAACCAAAATCAGAGGTAATCCATGTGCGGCAAATATATACAATAGAAATCTCTGTCCTTGTCAGTGAATTAAGGGATTTTATAGGATACTACATAGATAAATTTTACGAATTGGATAAGGGAAAATTCCGGTTCAGGATAAGCAAGCGCAATTCGAAAATTGATTTGGTATGTGTCTTGGGTCAAAGATTCTCCGCTACCCGATATATAGAAACTGTATATTCACCTACTAATTTCACAATCGCTGTAAGAAAAAGGATAACCGGATTTAAGATAGATTCCATCAACCAACTCAATGGCGACAGGATAATATCTTTAAACTTATCAAAAGGAGAAGAGACAATAGTTATAATAATAGAGATGTTCGGAAAAGGAAATCTCATACTAACCGATAATTCATTCAAAATAGATCTGACATACCTGAGACATAAATTCAGGGATAGGAGCATAATTCATGGGGAGACATACAGATATCCAAGAAATTCTGAAATAACAATATCAAACCTGCAGGATATCAAGTCTGTGATGATCCCGTTTCTGGATGAATCTGATGAAGATAATTCAATAATAAAAACATTATCAAGAATGGTGAATGTAGGTTCAATGTATCTGGAAGATATATTGAATGGATTCGATATAAATCCGAAGATCAAGATAAAGGATATGGACGCTCAGATGATTAAGAATATATCAATGAGCATTCCTAAATTCTCCGATATGATCGCGGCACCATCTTTTAGAGTATATGTTCGGGACGGAAAGGTGGTTGACTACGCAATACAAGATATAAGGAAGTATGCTGATGCAGAACATCAGAATTTCGATAGCTTACAAGAGATGCTGGAATATTTCTATCTCAATGTGGAACCTACGGATCCGACAAAAGATAATCCAAAATCCATAGAATTGGAGATAAGCATACAGAAGCAGAAGACAATATTGAAAGATATGCTGGATAATATAGGATCCAACAGGAAACTCGGAGAATCAATATTCAATAGGATGTACATTGTAAACAGAATAATAAATACTGCGTATAATGACAGACACATAACGAAAGAGA
The DNA here is from genome assembly GCA_964492665.1 of Microcaldota archaeon. Lineage (GTDB taxonomy): Archaea > Micrarchaeota > Micrarchaeia > Micrarchaeales > Micrarchaeaceae > JAJYXL01. Next base: position 1,166 of record CAZBLA010000050.1, on the reverse strand, counting down.
AGCTGGAGGGGATGTTTCCAGAGATAAAGATATATGATGTCAATCTCCAGAAGAAAACGATAGAGATAGAATTATAGAAACAGGTAACTCAATGGCTAAAATAGAAATAACAATGCTCGGGACATCGGGATCCGCTCCAACGAAAGAGCGTAATTTGTCCTCTACAGCTATACGATATGATGGAAAGGTATTTCTATTCGATTGTGGAGAAGGTACACAACGCCAAATGTTCAAATACCATCTCAACATATCAAAAATAGCAGGAATATTCATAACGCATATACACGGCGATCATATAATAGGTATAGCTGGCCTCATACGTACTTTAGCATTATACAATAGGCTACATCCTCTGCCCATATATGTACCGGAAGGGTATAAAAAGAATGTAGAAAGGTTGATAGATTTCGATAAGGCAATGATAGGATATCGAATTGATATAATAGATGTAAAAAGTGGAAATGTATTCAAAAACAAGGACATATCTATAAGAGCATTCAAATTGAAACATTCCATTACGAGCTATGGATATGTATTCAAAGAGAACGATACATTCCACTTCATAAAATCCAAAGCGTCTGCGATCGGTATAAAAGGCGAAATGTTTTCGAATCTGGTAAAGAACAAGAGGATGAAAATTAAAGGCAATACCATAAAGCTAGAAGAAGTGACAGAAAAGAAGCATGGGAAAAAGATTGTGTATGCTACTGATACAAGGCCATCCGCATACACGGTCAGAGCCGCAGCTTCAGCGGACCTGCTTATACATGATGCATCATACGAAGACAAAGAATTGAATTTAGCAAGAATGAGAATGCACTCTACGGCTAGAGAGGCGGCCACTATCGCAGATAAATCCTCTGCCAAACTATTGATCCTCACACATATAAGCACAAGGTATAAGGATACCAAACTGCATCTTGAAGAATCAAAAGAAATTTTTGAGAATACCAAAATTGCAGAAGATGGAATGAAATTGATAATATGACTGGCGGGCTCGTAGTCGAATGGTAAGACGTCTCCTTGACATGGAGAAGAGCTGGAGTTCGATTCTCCACGGGCCCATTTTCTTTTTATACTTTTTACTGCATCCTCCTGCTCATTAAAGGAGGATTTATTCGTAGGGCAAGAATACCACGACTTTCAAGTCGTGGATGAATTGCATG
>CAZBLA010000049.1:0-6361 GCA_964492665.1 Microcaldota archaeon | reverse complement strand
TGACATGCAATTCATCCACGACTTGAAAGTCGTGGTATTCTTGCCCTACGAATAAGAAAAATTGTAAGATTTATAAGGATGTAGAGAAAGAGAATTATATAAACTATTAAAAACTATGAAAGGGATTAACATTCTGAAAATCGTCTCAAAGATCATGCAGAACCCAATAAGTGAGGAAACGCATTATAAACTGGAGACATGCATTGCACTTATAAAAGGAGATGTGAGGATTATGCGATTGAAACCGATTATGTCCAGGAAAAGTCAGAGCGCGATAGAGTTTATATCCGTATATGGATTTATATTTTTAATAATAGGAGTTGTGATGGCTGTTTTACTGATTCTTTCAGGAGTACCGAGATTGACATACCCTTCTAGTTGCACAGTTTATGGTGGATTCTCTTGCACGGATGTAGTAGTATCATACAATTCGGTTACAGGGGGCGCTTCATTGTATTTACGTTTGTCCAATAGTCAGCCAGGAGCAATAAATATAAGTACATTCAATGCGGTAATTGAAAACGTAGGTAGTATTTCAGGGAGCTGTTCTCCCACATTTTCATTCCAAGGAAATAGTATTGATTGTATTGCGAATGTTCCAATAAAAACAAAATTAGGGAAGATTTATACTGGGCACTTTGTGATAAGCTCTAACTACTGTCCTGTTTCATCAAGCCAATCTGTAACATGTCCAGCTAGTAAAGATATAACCTTTGAAGGACAGTTTAGTACTTGAATCCGCTTTATTTGAATTTTGTATTTTAAGTATATTATTGTTCTGTCTCAAAGCCTTCTGTCTGGGTGGAATACTTTCAGATGTACTGATATAAACTTAGTGAAGAGATATACTTCTTTTTTCTATTATAGCTAAACAAATGAGATTTTAGCCCATGTTTTGAACATTTCGCTCGCAAACGACAGAAACGTATATAAATATTTATGCAGAAAACGTGTTTGTATTTAAAGTTTAATTTGTAATTGGTGTATTAATCTTATCAGTATCCTAAAGATGGAAAGATTTATCGAAATACAGATAGAATTATAAATTTGTATATCTTTATATATTAACCTAATTAAGAGAGTATTAGGTAATAATAAAACATTAAATTAATAGGTAAAGTGAGTATAATGGCGAATTTAGCTAATGACATAAGACTTGCAGTCGATAGTGGGGAATCATCTATAGGCGTGCGTGAGGTTATGAGATCTTTGATGTCAAACAAATCAAAATTAATTATAGTTGCGTCTACTGCTCAAGATATTGTAGATGACATAAAGCATACAGCAAAAATAATAGATACTAATGTGATTGTATTTGATTGCGATTCAATGGAGCTTGGAACGATATGCGGTAAACCTTATTCCGTGTCATCTTTATCAATAATAAATCCAGGAAACTCAAAAATATTAGAGGAAAAGTATTGAGGTAGTTATGAATGCCAAATGGTGAATTTGCTGCAAGGAAATTATTATACCAGAGGAAACATCAGCGTCTATTGAGTAAGGCTTTTAAGAGAAGATATTTCAATCTAAAACAGAAGTATGATTCTGTTGGTGTTGTTCCGCGTGCAAAAGGAATAGTAATAAAAAAATTTGCTGTTGAACAGAAACAACCGAGTTCAGGACAAGTTAAATGTGTAAGAGTACAATTAGTTAAAAATTCTAAAGTCATCGGAGCATTTGTTCCGGGGGAGCATGCTATTGAACAGATTGATGAGCATGATGAAGTCACGATAGAAGGTTTGGGTGGTTCGCAGAGGGGTCAGATGGGTCACATCCCTGGAATGAGATATAAAGTAGTGGAAGTTAATGGTACAAACATCAGACAGATACTTAAAGGTAAAAGAGACAAATCCAAGAGATGATGATCCATGTCAGAAAAGTTATCAGAAGAGACTGCGAAGAAGAAGATAGTTAGAAAGAAGAAAAGTTCAAAAAAGATTACAAATGAAAGACAGACAAAACCAACAGAGAACACGATATCAACAGATTTGAATCCCTATCTTTTATTTGAGAAGTATGATTATGATGTAGAAGTTAGAGATCTCAGTCTAAAAAATTACATAAACCTAAAACCCCTTACATATCCTTCTACATTTAGGATGGATAGCAAGAAGATGTTTTCGAAAGGAAAAATAAATATCGTCGAAAGATTAATAAATTCTATAATGAGAGGGGGTACAGGCAGAAGAGTAGGCGGACATGTCATAAGAACAGAAGGACGTCTACAAGGAAAGAAGTTAAAAGTTATGCATATAGTGGTAGAAGCTTTTGAAACAATAAATAGGAAGACAAGCCAGAATCCATTACAGATATTTATAATGGCAATAGAGAATAGTGCGCCTATCGAAGATACAACTAGAATAAGACAGGGCGGAACGATTTCAACAATACCTGTTGATATAAGCGCAAGTAGAAGATTGGATGTGTCATTGAAAAATATAGCCATTGCATCAATAGTAGGCGCATTTAAGAGAAGGAAGAAGATATCCGATGTACTGGCCGATGAGATCATAATGGCATCAAAAAATGACATAAACAGTTACGCGATAAAGATAAAGAACGAAAAGGATAGGATGGCTAGGAGCGCGAGATAGGTAATCTTCATGGTAAGAAAGGAGTATGTTGTAGAAGAGATATCCAAAATAATGAGTAATAGCGATAACATAAGGAATGTCGCAATAATAGCACATGTTGACCATGGCAAAACAACACTCACGGATTCGCTCTTGGCTAGAGCAGGATTAATACCACCAGCAATAGCAGGCAAAGTGATGTATACTGATTATGATGTAATAGAAAAGAAAAGAGGAATAACCATTAAATCAGCAAATATATCGTTAGGATTTAATTATAAGGATAAGGAATATATATTGAATTTAATAGATACTCCGGGCCATGTAGACTTTGGAGGCCATGTTACCCGATCAATGCGGGCTGTGGATGGTGTGGTGCTTGTTGTAGATCCTGTAGAAGGTGTCATGCCACAAACTGAGACAGTATTGCGTCAGGCCTTGAAGGAAAAAGCGAAACCTGTACTGTTTGTCAATAAGATTGATAGGCTCCTGAACGAACTCAAATTGACGAAAGAACAGACATTCGAGAAACTCCTAAAGATTGTCAGTGACATAAATGAATTGATAGACAAGTATGCACCTAAAGAAGTGATAGATGAATGGAAAGTTAGTGTTGAAAAAGGAAGTGTAGCATTTGGTTCAGCGTACAAAAAGTGGGCGATATCAAAATCCATAATGGAAAAGTACAACACAACATTCAAAGATATATTTGATTTGACAGAGAAGGATGATGAGAAGGAACTGCAGAAAGTTGCACCAATAGATGAATGTATTTTAATAATGATAATAGAACATCTGCCTCCACCAAATATTGCACAGAGATATAGAATACCTCAAATATGGCATGGTGATGTTGAAAGTGAAGAAGGTAAAGCGATGCTTTCCTGTGACTTATCCGCGAAAGTTAACATGGTAGTATTTAACATAATACATGATCCGCACAGTGGAGACATACCTATAGGGAGGGTGTTCTCAGGTCAGGTTGCGAAAGGTAAAGAATTGCATATATCAGGAAGCGCATCTACTGTCAGAGTGCAACAGATAGGTATTTACATGGGTCCAGATAGAGTCAATGTGCTTATGGTACCAGCAGGAAATATAGTTGCTCTTGTCGGGATGAAAGAAGCAAATGTTGGAGACACTTTAAGCGAGAGTATTATAGAGTCCTTTGAGCAGATAACCCACCATTCGAAACCCGTTGTAACAAAAGCTATAGAAGCAAAGGATTCTAGAGATACAACCAGACTTATATCCGCTTTAAGAGATCTTTCAAAGACTGATCCTACGATAGTTACAGAGATAAATCAGGAAACTGGAGAACATCTCGTTAGTGGAATGGGAGAGCTCCAATTGGAGATTATTGAAACAAAGATAAGGGATGAGTTCAAAGTCCCTATAATAACAAGTTCACCGATAGTGATATACAGAGAGACGATTGACTCTAAAGCAGGACCTATAGAAGGTAAAACACCTAATAGACATACACGATTTTATATCACAGTAGAACCATTGAGCGAATCTGTGCAGGAAGCTATAGACAATGGAGATATACATGAAGGGAAGCCAAAAGGTGTTGCTGCGATCGACACTATGATAAAGTTTGGGTTGGACAGACAGATAGCGAAAAATACGGTTTATGTATCAAACAAATCCATATTAGTAGATATCACACACGGGGTACAATACATGAACGAAGTTATGGAACTGTTGATAAATGGATTTGAATCCGCAATAAAGGATGGTCCATTAGCTAGAGAAAAATCTGCAGGGATTATGGTGTCTATTGTAGATGCGACCATCCACGAAGATCCTGTACATAGAGGTCCTGCACAGATAATACCCGCAATAAGAAATGCGATATATGGAGGGATGTTGATTGCGGGAGTGAGTCTGCTTGAACCGAAGCAGAAATTTACTATACATGTTCCGCAGGATTATTTGTCTCCCATCATATCTTTTCTGCAAAGTAGACGTGGACAAGTATCCGAGGTTTTGCAGGATAGAGAAGAGATAACAATAAAAGCTAAAATGCCAGTGGCAGAAATTCTGAAAGGATTCTCGAATGATATAAGAGGACTTACACAGGGAAGAGCCGTATGGTATCAAGAATATGCAGGATATGAAAAATTGCCTAGGGATCTCCAGGAAAAGATAGTCAAAGAGATAAGGATAAGGAAAGGTATCTCACCAGAACCTCCAAACGCAAGCAAATTTATCGGTTAAAAGGAGCATCAATTGACAAAAGGATTAAATACTTTCACGATTGAATGTTATTGCTAATTTTAGCCGATGAAGTTAGAATAAACCAAGGTGTATAAATGACAGAATCATATATAAAATTTGAAGTATCAGAGGATGTTGTCTCTAAAACATACGAAGCGCTAAAAAGATCTAAGCAGAATGGCAGGATAAAGAAAGGAATAAATGAAGTGACAAAGAGTGTAGAGAGAGGTCTAGCCATGTTTGTGGTGATGGCAGAGGATATACAACCTCCTGAAGTCGCATTACATTTGCCCCAACTGTGCGAACAGAAAAAGATACCTTATTCATATGCAAAAGATAAGTTGAATCTTGGTAGATCAATAGGATTAAATGTTCCGTGTGCAGCTGTTGCGGTTGAGAATCCTGGAGATGTTAAAGATATGATAAACGAAATAATTTCGAAAATTACAGGTAAAGCTTCTTCAAAACCAGTAGAGCAGAAGAAACCAGAATCAAAAACAGAAGACAAGAAAGAATCTTCTGAATCAGAAGTTACGGAACAACCAGAACAGAAAGCAGAAGAGCGATCGGAACCTGTTTTGGAAACACAGGAGAAGACGGAAGAACAAAAAGATGATAAGGAAGATAATTAAAAAATATAAGAATGTTTGATGATAATTATGGTTGATCAAGTAGAAAGAATTTTTCAAGGGTATCTTGCAGAGATTGTTGAAGTTGATATGAGAAAAAAAACAGGCATGTATGGAGAGATATATTTAGCATCATGTAGGATTTTGGAAGGAAGAGACAAAAATAGAATAATAAGGAGAAATCTTGTTGGTCCTGTTAAGATAGGAGATGTAGTACGTTTGCCAGATACGAGCAGAGAAGCGAGAGAGGTAAGAGTAAAATAATTTTGGTGTTTTTATAGAATGTAATTTTTGTAGTGCAACTATACCAAAAGGTAAAGGTATAGAATATGTATACACGCGTGGCAAGATAAACTATTTCTGCTCTAGCAGATGCTACAAAAATGGAATAGTTTTGCACAGAAAATTCAACAAAAAGGAGATAAAGAAAAGGGAATCAAAAGTTACGAAACAACCGGATCGGCATGAATGGGCATGACAATAATTATCTCCTTAAAAGTATAGAACAGAGAGAGATTATACTATAGGACGTTCATACTATCGTTTTTTATAAAGATGGAAAGAGATACAATAATTGATAATTTATACTTTTCCTATATTAAAGTCTTCTGTATTCTCTAACATATCGTCCGTATTCTTTTCATCGTACTCCAGAAAATCGACTCCGCTAACTACGAGGAGTACTCTTACTGAATCTTTCTGCATGTCAGTATCTATTCTTGCCCCCCATTTGATCATTGCATCAGGACTGATTTTATCGCTCACTTCCTGGAATATTGATTCTGCTTCTCTTAGAGTCAAACTGTCTCCGCCTACTATTTCAACTAATGCCTTTTTAGCATTGCTCAGATCAGCATCCAGCATAGGACTTTCCATAGCGTTCTTGAGCGCTACCATGCTCCTGTTTATATTTTTGTTCGGTACGTCAACGCC
>CAZBLA010000048.1:0-6377 GCA_964492665.1 Microcaldota archaeon | reverse complement strand
GACTGGGACTTTAGTGTGTTTGGTTTATAGTTGCCCCCCCCCCCCAGCGGATTGGGATGGGTTTGAAGATGTTTTGATTGAATGAGTTTTTAGAGAAAGAGATTGTAAGAAGATATTTGGATGATGCATCTCCGTAGAACTTTTGTTATTGTGTTTTGTAGATGATGGTTGTCGTGTTAATTTCATGTGCTCTAATTTATTGTGAAGTAATAGTTTATATACTTTTAGATTTGATTTTCCTAGTAAATTTTGCTTTATATTGATTATGATTTATTTTAGATCCGGATTAGAAGCAGTAAGTTAGAAGGACATTATTCAGATACGATCAGAAGAAAAGATTATCAGATCAGACATTTTGTCGTTTGATTATTTTATCTGTTTTTTGATTGTTTTCTATGTTTCTCTGTCAGAGGTACCTGTTTTCTGGGTCTTTACACTTTCCTAGTTGGATTGTTTATGGTTATTGTATAGACTAATTCTTATAGTTATTATGTTTTCTAAGGTCACTTCTGAATGTTGTTAGATATTTAATGGGATTGATCAGAGAATAACAGAAGATTACTTTAAGATGAATATGGATTAAGATACGGGTTCACTAGTTGCAAATCTTGTCCTGACATCAGTTATTCTGACTTTTAGGTTTTCTCCCGGCTTAGCTCCTTTTACGAACACTACGAATCCGTCTATCGTTGCTACTCCATCTCCTCCCGAAGCGAATGCTTCTATTGATACATTTACTTCATCACCAATTTTCACTGGCTTCGGATTGAAATATGCCGCTTTTATGTGGGTGGGTCTCTTTTCATAACCCTCTCTTAATTCTGATTTTTCTTCTCCGTTCATTCGTATCTTTCTCATATGTAGAATCAGCTTTCGCATTACTCCATATATTAATTAATAGGTAATAGGAGTTAATAAATGTTGCTTTTTTAGATATTTTCTGCTTCGGAGTATGAATATAGCAACATGGATAGTCATGATTGAATATCATTCATTAATATCAAAAGCTATTTATTTCTACATATCAGTATAATGTTATGATAAAACAGTATATGTTGAGTATTATTTTATTGATGCTATTCGTTGGCTTAGCATCGCATACAGCTTCTGCAGCTTACAGCATACTCAACATGAATACTACAATAACCTTGAACAGTAATACCACTGCACATGTGAGAGAAGTGATTGATGTGTATGTCAGTAATGACTTTTACAAACAGTATGAGAATGAGAGACTGGCTTTGAACCTAAGCCTTAGTCAATGGCAATCTATAATAGGCAGCAGCCTTGTGGAACATATAGTAAATACGAAATATGGTGTTTACAATTTCAAATTCCTTCCTGGTCCTCTATCGAGATATAGAAACGGGTATGTTGCTAAGTTGTTTATGTCATATAACGTCAAGAATGTGACATCATACAAAAATACAGCGCCAAGGACATTTTTATACATATTTAACAACAAGGTTTTCAACTTTAAGCATGCTGCTAGTGGAGAGGTATTGTCCAATTATACAACATTAACTATAATATTGCCGAAGAATGCACAAATAAAGGATGTGTATCCTGCTTCTGATTTGCCAGCTGAAGCATTTTCTAATGGATATACCAAAATCAGATCAATATCTTGGAATAAGGGTGAACCTCTTGCTTCATTCAAACTCACATTTGAGATTACTGAAAGTCTGCAGAACGAGGTAGGAAAATTTTTTTTAGCTGCATATAGGTATTTTGGGATATTCACGTATATTATATTGGGGGCCATCATCCTGCTTTTTATATTTTATACATATCTCAAAGCTTCACGTTAATTTGGTGTATAGATGCATGATTATTGTTTAAGAATATTATTACACCTTAGAAGGAACGGCGAATCGTCATTGGCAGAGATAGAGAGAGATAGGGATGTTGGATTGAATAGGGATGAGATCTTATGGACTTTGGAGACGCTTAAGAAGGATGCTGCAGTAGATTTCGATAGAAATATTTCCCAATATTTCATGATGACTGAGGAAGGCAGCTCATATACAAAAAAATTTCCTGAAGAAGTATTAATAACTGGGATTAAGGAGGGAAAAGTCATATATGCAAAGGATATAGGGAACAAGGTAGGCTTAATATGGGCCAAGAAGAATGGATGGATTTCAATAAATGATGGAATTTTAAAACTTACCGAGAAAGGTGAAAATTCAATTTCTTCGGAAGATTATCCTCTTAGGAACATTTTGAATAAGATATCCGAAGGAATATTTAGGAATGATTCCGAAAATCAAGGATATATGGACATACTTAAAAGAAGAAATCTTATCATAGTAAAAGACAGGACAATTTTTGGCGATATATCCATAACCGATGAGGGGATTAGATTAATATCCAACAATGATAATGAACGCACGATAAAGGAGATTGATAGGGAGATGATCTTAAACAAAAATTGGATTGGTAAAAAGTTTCAGAAGTATGAGATAGATGCAGCGTCAGAAATTTTTTATCCTGCCAGACTGCATCCTATGCATGAATTTATAAATGAAGTCAGAAAAATATGGATATCAATGGGATTCGTAGAGAAGAATGGTCCAGTAGTAAACTCTGCCTTCTGGAATTTCGATGTTCTTTTCACTCCGCAGGATCATCCGGCAAGAGACATGCATGATACATTCTTCTTGTCAAATCCAAAGTTTGTGGACATAAACGATGAAGAAGTTTTATCGAAAGTAAGGAAGATGCATAAGGATGGCTGGAACATGGAATTGGACGAGGATATATCAGGGCATGCATTGTTGAAGACACATAATACTGTACTGAGTGCACATTATATAAAGAAATTTGGGAATCTGCCGGAGGATAGATATCCATTCAAAGCATTCTTTTTGGGGAGAGTGTTCAGAAATGAGAGTTTAGACTATAAGCATCTTGCGGAGTTTTATCAGTCGGATAGTATAGTAATCGGAGATAATCTGGCATTATCAAATCTTATTTATGAGCTGAAGAAATTTTTTGATAGGATTCTCCATGATAAGAGCAGCAAGATAATGATAAGACCATCATATTTTCCTTTTACTGAACCTAGTCTGGAGGTGTTCTATTTTAACAAAGATCATGATGATTATGTGGAGATAGGAGGTGCTGGAATGATAAGAGAAGAGATAACCCATGCATTGGGAACTAACAAAAGAGTGATTGCATGGGGATTAGGGCTTGACCGCCTGCTCCTAGATAGGATAGGGCTTAAGGATATAAGTGAGTTATATAGAAATAAAATCAGATTCCTCAGAGACAGAGATAATTTGTGATGTTTTATGGCAGTGGTTGAATTCAGTATAAAGGATGTAGAAAAAAGGATAACCTTGAAGAGATTTGAGGAATTGGTCACAGAACTTGGGCTCGAATCCGAGAGGAAGGAGGAATCAATACATGTTGATGTTACTGCAGACAGACCGGAACTGATGGATTTCAGTGAATTGATGCTTGCGGTCCTTATGCTCAATGGTGATGCTAAACCTTCAGAGGATGCATATGCGCTAAACAGAGAACCGGTTATGGAGATAGAGGTATCGGACAGCGTGAAAGGTATAAGACCATACATAGCAGCTGTTGTTGTTAGAAACATAGATCTTAGAGGAAACAATTTAAGATACTTGATAAATTTCTCGGAAAAGATTGGAGATACTTATGGTAGAAAAAGATCCAAGCTGGCTATAGGGATGCATAATCTTGATGTTATAAAAAAAGAGATTGTATATGAGATAGTGGAATATGGAAAGTTTGTTCCATTAGGTTATGATTTCGAAATGGATTTAGATGAAGTGATGATCAAATCACAGACAGGGATGGAATATAAAAACACAATCAAAAAAGGATTTTATCCCATATTAAGGGATTCGGAGAAGATATTATCTTTGATACCTATACTCAATTCAGAAGCAACAAAAGTTTCAGGAAGCACTGGAAGTATGCTTGTTGATATAACAGGAACCAATAGGAGTATTGTCGAGAAAGTGGCAGAAATATTCAACTGTATATTTAGGGATATGGGAGGGGATGTTAATTCTGTCGCTATAATCTATGGTAGAGATAGGGAAGTATACCCAAAAGCTGAATGGAAAGAGATCAGAACTGATGCTAATTATATCAATTCCATAATAGGCAGCAGTCTCAGCAATGAAAGAATTATGGAACTTGCAGGAATGATGGGATATGTGACATCTTTGAGAGAGGATAAGATAGGATTTATGGTTGCTCCCTATAGAACAGACATATTTGGCAGGCGGGATATTGTTGAAGATATCGCAATCTCATATGGATACAACAACATAGAAAACATTCCTATAGTTAGCAGCGCGGTTGGAAGCTCACACCCAGATAATGAAGTCTATGATAAAATCTCACTGTTTTTTGTCGGTTGTGGTTTTACGGAAGCCATGAATAGGTATCTCACAAACGGATATAAGCAGTTTGAAATTATGAATAAACCAAATGATGATAATGTCGTTAAGATTGATTATTCAAAAACAAACACATTCACAATGTTGAGAAAGGAGATATTACCGATGCTGCTGCAGAATGTGAGCGAGTCCATGAATGATAGCATGCCGCAGAAAATTTTCGAGTATGGGAAAGTGTTTGGGATGAAAAATGGGAAAGTTTATGAAAGAGACTCTGTTGCTTTCGTTTCGGTCCATTCAAAAATAAATTTTTCTGAAGCGAAGAGTGTTGTTTTGTCTTTATCTAAATATATGAAATTGGATTTTGTTATAAAGGAACATGATGATGCGGCATTTATAGAGGGAAGATGTGCTGCAGTAACATTCAGGGATGGTAGATATATAGGAATGTTTGGAGAGATACATCCCAAGGTACTGGATTCATTTAGAATAGGCGAACCAGTAGTCGCTGGAGAGATGTTGATTGGATAGACATCTGAACTGATTTTTTATTCTCCGGAAATATCTATTGATAATGCGGAATATCAGGGTTTGTGGAGCTTGGATTTCTTCTCTCTTTTTGTTTTGGTGTCTGTTATCGACAATCCAAAATCTTCCGCAAGTTCAGGATGTTCATTCAGATAGCTCTCCTGGAATTGCTTCTGTATACGCTCTTTCTTTTTCGTATATTTCTTGACCTTCTCTTCCCATTCAGGCTTCATCCCCTCCCATTCTTGGAGCGTGTATCCGTATGGAGAATGTTCTTTCACTGACGGAGATTTGAACGCATATGAATAAAAGTATTTGTAATAGTCATATGGCTCATCCTTTATTGAATTGTCATCTATCTCAACATTCTGCTCATAGAGAAGATGTTTTATCTCGTCTGTGTCTATTTTCTCCTTCAGGTTGTCGGTGTCTTTCGGATTATATATTATGATGATGCTGCTTTTTATGTAGTGTACTCTTGCCTTCAATATGGCGGGATTGAGCAGGAGATTGTACTGGAGACGTGCTGCATGCTCTTGATCGGAGAATGCGCCCGCAGGTCTTATGCCGGTCAATGTGATCTGCCTCACCATCCTGTATGGGACCCTTATGGGATTACCGTCCTCCATTATATACTGATTATCTATCTGCTCTTTCGTGAGTGTTGCAGTTCTTTGCAGATCCTCTTGATATGCACTCTTCTGTGGGATTTTGTTTTTTTTGTCCATATGACCATCTAGTCGTTTATCGCAGTAGTAAGATTTGCGACTGGTTTTCCTCCGTTTATGGGAAGCCCGAAGTAATCAGTCATCTGATTGTATGTTTTTATGTATTCTGGTTTTGCCTCGAGTTCCTTAATATTCCTAAGGTATTTATCTTTAGGATAGCTCCAGTCGGGATGTGTTGCCATCCATTCCTTTGCTGGAATGCTGTACTGCCTCTGTATTTTGTCTCTGTAGATTTCTGGAAATACATTGAATGTGCAGAACGGAAGCACTTCTCCATCAGGCATTGCATAGTGGATATCGCATTTTTCCACTCTGTGTATGTCATAGGTGTATTCATCCTGGAAATGCATCATGCCCAAGAACAAGGACTTGAGCTGGAAATTGCCCATAGCCGCAAAATCATGCTTAAGTATCAGGCCCATAAGAAGCTTTGAGAAGTTTAGAGACTTTGGCTGTTTGCTCTTGTCTATAAATCTTTTGAATCCCACAAAGGTTTTTAATGCTATAACCTTCCTCGCCACTTTGTTCTTGCCCTCCATCTCATGCAATGCTGTCTGCAGATGTTCTATTAAACCGGCTGCATCCAAGAACCTTGTCAGAGGTATTATCTTATTGTCGGAGTCTAAGAAAATGTAGCTACCGGCACCGCATGCAAAGTGTATTGACATATCATATTTGTATTCTCCTGTGAGCGCCTCTATGAATTTGTTTATTCCGCCGATGTATGGGACTGAGA
>CAZBLA010000047.1:0-6496 GCA_964492665.1 Microcaldota archaeon | reverse complement strand
CATGCAATTCATCCACGACTTGAAAGTCGCGGTATTCTTGCCCTACGAATAAAATGAAAGAAGAAGAAATTTATAATTTTTTAATTAAGGATCCCAACATTGTACATAAATCCGATATGTCTTAAATCAAACCAAATCACACATCTCCAGTTGATCTATAACATTACAAAATATATAATAACTGCAGAATTGTCGCATAATTTTATACCATTTATGGGCGGAAAAGCAAAGCTACCTGAATTATTTATATAATCTCTTATTGTAATTTTATAGTTTAAGTGATAAAATGGAAGGATTAGACATATTAGAATCATATAAATTTGTGAAAGTCGGCGAGTGGAAATTGAATCCTGATATCCCGCACTCAATAATTCCCATAATTGTTGATAATTATCCAAATGAGAAAGTGATATATGCGTTCGTTGTCAACAACATTGTTAAATATATTGGAATAACTAAATCAGCAGGATACACCCTGAAACAAAGGATGAACGATTATAAAACATCGGACATTTCGAGAAATGATTCGATAGATAATAAAATCAGCAATAGGATATACGAATCACTCAAAGAAAATGGTGTTGATATCTATGCTTTTAAGCCTGAATCTAATGGTAATGGAATATTAACATATAAAGAACTCATAATAGATCTAGCAGCTGGTCTGGAAAGTCCCCTAATAGAAAAGTTTGATCTCCGAGAAACAGGATGGAATAAATATTAACTTGTCAACAAAGCGGCATATGGCGAACAGTAATAGATTATTAAAAAATATTTTATTCGTAGGGCAAGAATACTACGACTTTTAAGTCGTAGATGAATTGCAGATTACAATAACTCGATAATCATAGTTTTCAGAACAGAAAAACTGGCAGATCGAGAACTGCAATCAAAACATGCAGGAAGCCACGCTCGGAAGATATACGACACAACAGGTATCGCAAGTCGCACCGCAGAACCATAACACACTCTGCAATCCGCAGAGGAAGCCCCTGCTTTTACAGTAGGGGAGGATGTCATATATAGAATAGATTGGTAGTAATTGTATAGTCAAAAGTCAACAGTTTACTAAACACGTCAATAGAAAAGTATATAAACATAAATACTGACATCTTATAGATATAATAGAAAGTTATGTTTAGGAAGGTAGCATAACGTTTCAATAAGAAACAATTATCATTAGGTATAATAATATACATTAATAAAGAATGGAATCTGTTGTAAAGATTTTTAACTTTTTGATGGTGTCAATTCAAATGCTGGTTTTCCCGCTGGCACTGCAAAATGCAGGAGGGTTATATGGATACAAATAAATTTGATGTCATAAAAGAACTACTTGAAAAGTATAAAGGTAAACGTAAATTTATGCAGAGCATAGAGATTGCAGTGAACTTTAAAGGAGTAAATTTTTCAAAACAGGATAACAGATTAAATCTTAACATACTCCTTCCGCATGGTAATGGAAAATCTGTAAAAGTGTTAGTATATACAAACGATAAAGAAATTGCAGATATTGCAGGAGTTTCAAATGCTAAAGTAATAGGATCTAAGGATTTAGAAAGTCTGTCACACGATAAAGAAGGAATGAAAAATCTTTTAACTTATGTATCATTAGCAGAACCAACCATGATGAGCCAAATTGCTAAATCATTAGGTTCTTATCTCGGACCAAAAGGTAAAATGCCAAAACCCATTATGGGAAAGGATGTTGCTGCAATAATAAATAATATAACAAAATCGGTTAATATAACAACCAAAGGAAAATTTCTACCAACTGTACAATGTGCTGTTGGTTCAGAACTAATGGAACCGGAAAAAGTAGTTGAAAACATAAATGCTGTCTTGGAAGGTATATTGAAAAAAGTAAGCAATCAAAATATAAAATCAGTATATGTGAAACTCAGTATGAGTCCATCCATAAAATTCAGTTAGGTTATAATTATGTTAAATATAGAGCAGAAAAAAGAGATTATCACAAAAAAGAGCAAAATCATGCAAAATTATTCGACTATAGCTATAGTACCACTTAATAACACTCCAGACAAACTTTTACAATCTGTAAAAAACAAAACAAGGGAAGATATAATTTTCACGATAGGTAAAAAGAACTTACTGTCACGAATACTTAAATTAAATAAAAACTCGGAATCTCTTATTGGATATTTAGAAGGTACATGTGCTATAGTGGTATCAGATAAAAGTCCATTCGATATTTATGCAGAATTCAAAAAGAATTCGATAAGATTAGCTGCAAAACCAAATCAGATAGCACCTGAGGATATTTTAATAGAAAAAGGAGAAACATCGCTTACCCCAGGTCAGTCTGTTACCGAATTGAAGAGCGCAGGCATAGATGTCAAGATAGAGAAAGGTAAGGTAGTCATATCCAAAAATAAGATTTTGGTACATAAAGATGAAAAGATTTCTCTGAAAGTTGCAAAGGCATTGTATACACTTAATATACTGCCATTTGTTGCTGAATTGAAACCTGTAGCAGCATACAATGACGGAATACTGTTTACAGAAGAAGTATTAGATATAAATTCTACTAAAACCACATTGAATATATTGAAAGCATTCAATTCAGGACTTGCGATAAGCATGCATTTGAATATAGTGAATAAGTATACAATTAAAAACTTTATAGTTGAAGCATATATGAGGGGTAGTGCTTTAACTACCATAGCAAAATCTGATGATGAAAGATAACCCCAACAAATCAATGAAAAATTATGATGAAACCCCCCACTTGATGGTTTAAACAATTTAAAGATTGTATTAAAGGTGAACTAAATGGAATATGTCTATGCTGCATTGCTTCTAGATGAAGCCGGAAAGGAAATAAACGAAAATAATATAAAAGAAGTGGTGAAAGCTGCTGGATTGGATCCCGATGAAGCTAAAGCAAAAGCTATAGTCGTATCATTGAAAGAGGTAAACATAAAGGATGTGATCCAGAATGCCCAGAACATGCAAATGAGCGCAGCATCAGCGCCGCAGGTAGAACAGAAAGCAGAACCGGAAGAAGCTAAAGAAGAAGATGCAGGGAAGAAGGAAGAGGAAGCAGCAGGAGGTCTTGCAGGACTGTTTGGATGAGGGTTATACAGTTAGAGACCTATGCTTCTTAAGCCATATCTTCTTCTCTTTGTAATCTGGCATAGCCCTTTCAACTGTTTTCCAGAACCTCTCAGAGTGGTTTCTCACTTTTGTATGTGATAATTCATGTATTATCACATAATCCAATACATCTGATGGTACATACAATAGCTTCATATTTATTGTCATTACATTGTTGGATGACATTGATCCCCACATAGTCCTGGTTAATTTTATTTTTACTTCGGTTATATCCGAATTAAAAAATTTATTGTTTATTATGTTTACTCTGGCCAGAACAAACGCATACATACTGTTGCATATTGCTCTTATTGCTAAATTCTCTGTCATCTTGGGATATTCCGCTGAATCAATATTTTCTGGGAGCGAGATCAGTATATTTCCGGTATTAAGCGTATACATAGGTTGTTTTATATCTAAAACCACAGTACTTATCTTTAGCTTAACATTCATTGGGTTTGTGATTTTTCCGTCATAAAACAATACATCTTCTTCTGTTAATTTATTGTGGTGTTTTAATACATACTTTTTTACCTTTCTATAAAGTTCTTCGGTCATTTTTTCATATTCGGTTCCATGAATGTTATAGGGTATCTTTATTATCACATCCGACTTCTTCACAGTAGCGTATCCATTCTTATTTTTGGATCTTATTATTTTCACATTCAATTTCCTATCGTTCAAAAATATGGGATTTGATTGTATAAATTCCTCCATAACAGTACCTATTTATAAAAGAAAGAATATTATAGTATTTTATATCTATTTATACAATAAGGTTTGATTAATCTGTAATCTAAATTTTAATATAACTGATTTTATGAAAGAAATTAATACGGTTTTACCAGGAGATAAAGTATCAACTGAAGAAGAATTTTTACCTTCAGAACACATATTTGCAGAGAACGGGAATTTATATGCTACTTTAGCAGGTAAACCTCTAATCGAGAATGGACATATAAGTATACAATTGGATAGAGGTATAAAAAAATACAAGAAAGGGATGTTTGTAAGTGGTGTCATAGTCGGAGATTTAAAAAGTGTACTATTTGTAAAGATAGATGATTTTGTAATTGATGGAAATAAGTATGTAGGAATAACTGACGGAAAGATAATAATACCTAAACCAAGAGACATCGGGGGAGTTAGAGACGGAAGGGAACCGCAAAGACCCTGTTCAATGGGGGATGTGGTACTTGCACGTATATTTATGATTGACCATGATTCCTACACCCTTAGTTTTAGGGATCCGGATGCAGGAGTTATAACTTCTAGATGTGACAGATGTGGAGAAGCTATGATAATGGATAACAGAGGGATAATCTGCCCATTATGCGAATTCAGAGCACGAAAAAAGATAAGCCCATTATATGGAAAGTCTCATGAAATCGAAGAAAAAATTAAAAATAGTATAAATGATAATGACTACTACCTTAAGACAGAAGATAGGCAACAAAATAGAAGACCACGATACAATAGAAATAACAATTGAGTGATTCGTATGGAAATAACCGTATTAAAAAAAGAGGATAAAGAAATGATCTTAAAGTTCGCCACATCAGACATGACTATTCCGGATCTTATAGCTGTTGCTTTATTGAAGGATACTGATGTTTTATTTGCTGGTATTGTTAAGAAACATCTGGATGTTGGAGATCCGCAACTTGTACTAAAAACAAAGAAGAAAAAAGCGGCTGATGTTCTATCCAAAACATTAAAGGAGCTTACAGATGAATTCTCTTCAATCAAAAGCTCAATAAAATAGACATGTGCATTTTAACATGTTATCATAGTGGACTATCTAGAGAAGCTTTCTTTTTGGGAACCACTTGAAAGTTTTATAAATTCGGTATTCTTTGCCAATTCCATCATATTTTTAGATCCGCAATAGCTGAAACCTGATTTCAAACCACCAACAAGCTGCGATACTACTTCCTTGACCAGACCAGTATAAGAGACAAATGATTCTTTCCCTTCTCCAACCAGTTCTGTTGATACATCTTCCAACATCTCGATGCTTAATTTTTTGCTATTTGCTGAGATTGATGACATACCCCTATAAAATTTATATTTCTTTCCGTCTTTGATTATCGTATTTCCCGGAGTTTCTTCACTTCCAGCAAATAATTTTCCTATCATTACACTAGAGGCTCCTGCTGCCAGAGCTTTCATTATATCTCCGGAATTATTTATTCCGCCATCGGCTATTATAGGTATATTATACTTTCTTGCGACCGAATACGCCCAGGAGATTGCCGTTAACTGGGGAATTCCAGCGCCAGTGACAATTCTTGTTGTACATACATGACCAGGACCGATCCCAACCTTTATTGCATCAGCACCTGCATTTATCAAATCAAGAGTTCCCTGTTTCGTTGCAACATTCCCTGCTATCACATCAATATCCATAGTCTTCTTAATCTTTTTCACCAATTTGATTGCAGCATCTGAATGTCCGTGAGCAATATCAACTATGATGGCATCAACTCCTTCATCATACAATTTGGTTGCCCTCTCAAGAGCATCTGATTTAATGCCTATTGCAGCGCCAACCATCAGTTTGCCGTCTCTGCTTATAGTTGCAATGCCCTTTTTCATACCAGATACACTTTTTGCGGTGACTAGCGCAACCAAATTGAATTTAGTGTCTACAATTGGAATTTTTTCTAATTTGTGTCTCTTAAAAACATCCAAAAAATATTCTGCATCTAATTTTTTATTGTAATGTATTGTCACAAGATTCTTCTTTGTTGTCATTACATCCAATATTCTTTCGGAATCGTCCTGGAAATATATATCTCTTAATGTAACAATTCCAACAAGTTTATTTCTGTCAGTAACAGGAAAACCCGAAACATTCGTTTGATTAATAAGATTCTTCATGTCTTTTACTGTCTTTTCAACAGAAATAGTGTATGGATTTTTTATAATGAATGAACTCCTTCTTTTGACATGTCTTACTTCCTCCACTTCCTCCTCAATCGTATTGAATCTATGAATAATCCCTATACCTCCTAATTCCGCCATTGATATTGCCATCTCAGAACCGGTTATTGTATCCATATTAGCACTGATTATAGGTATATTCAATTCAATATTTTTTGTTAACTTTGTCTTGAGTGAAACCTTTGATCGCGATCCAAACGTATTCTTTTTTGGAACGAGAAGAACATCTTCAAATGATAACCCTGCATCATCCATAACTTTCATACTTTTCACAAAAACTAATGCCAAAAGGATTATAAATACTTTTTCTTTCCAGTAGTTCCGAAAGAAGATACCTAATTTAAAGATTTTCGTATCATATTCGTTGAGACAAGCACCAATTTCATTGTATTAACCTAAAATTTGGTGCATAAACCGTAAAATCTTTGGACGC
>CAZBLA010000046.1:0-6780 GCA_964492665.1 Microcaldota archaeon | reverse complement strand
TGTTGCGCCAAGATTAGTCCTTTGTCTATCTTCACTCCTCGTTTGTCATCAGGGTAAATCCTAAACTTGTATGCCTTTATCTCATACATATGGTATATTCTGCATTTACACATATATATTTGTGTAGTTTATATAGATACTTCAAAATAATGTAAAAAAACTTTGGCGTGTTCGGTCGCATAGTTACAAGATTTTTGCATGTTTTGGTTGCAGTTCTCGATCTGGCAGTTTTTCCATTCTGAAAACTAGGATTATTGAGTTAGTGTAATATTCAATTCATCTACGACTTAAAAGTCGTAGTATTCTTGCCCTATGAATAAAACATATGAATCCGGTTGAGTTTTATATTAGATTTTGTAGTCAGTGTATATTGACTGTTACTTCAAATCTTTGATTTCTATATTAAAATCATCTTTTAGACGTTTTTTGTTTATCTTTGTTGGAGATCCATCCATTAAAAGTTCAAATTTTTTATTTTTTGGAAATAATATGAAATCTCTTATGTTATCTGTTTTATTAAGTAATACAATAGTTCTATCTAAACCAAGTGCTATCCCACCGTGGATTGGTGTTCCATAAGATAATGCATTTAATATAAATCCAAAAGTATTATTTATATTCTCTTTTTGGACTCCTATTATTTCGAATATTTTCCTCTGGATTTTAGGATCCGTAATTCGGATAGAACCGCCGCCTATCTCCCACCCATTTAAAACAATATCGTATTGTCTGCCAATAACATTTTCTGGATCTGTATCCAAAAGGGAGTAATGTTCTTTTAATGGAGATGTGAATGGATTGTGGGATGGACTGAGTTTTCCTGTTACTTCATCTTTTTCAAAGAGAGGGAAATCAGTTATCCAGATGAAGGCGAAAGGAATTTTTGGATTTCCTATATGATCACATATTTCTTTTCTTATTCTACCTAGTGAGTTAAGTAATAAAGATTCGGATAAATCCGCTCCCATGATTATTAGATCTCCATTTTTAGTTCCTAGTCTTTCGCGTATTATTCTTTCGGTTCCTCTTAAGCTTTCGGCTATTGTTTCCGGATCTGAATGAATTGTATTATCTTTTACAAATAACCAGGTAAGTCCACGCAATCCCAAAATTTTTGCAATCTCTATTATTTTAAGCATATAATTTTTGTTTATTTTGCTTTTATCTTCTCCATATTTTGCATCGAACGATAATATTTTTACTTTTCCGTTATTATCAACTACCCTTTTAATTACATTATATTCCGTTCCAGCCATTATATCTGTTATATCTATTATTTTGCTTTCATATCTTAAATCGGGCTTTTCGCTGCCATATATTTCCATTGCATTTTTGTATGTTAAATTCGCAAAAGGTATTTTCAGATCAGTATTTAGCATATCTTTAAAAATGTGCACAAACATTTCTTCAATAAGATCTTTTATATATTTTTCATCTATGAATGATGCTTCTATATCTATTTGAGTGAATTCTGGCTGCCTATCTTCTCTAGGATCTTCATCTCTATAGCATTTGGCTATTTGAAAATATTTTTCTAAACCACCTATCATACACATCTGTTTATACATTTGTGGTGACTGCGGAAGTGAGTAAAAAGATCCCTTTTTTGTTCTAGAAGGTACTAAAAAAGTTCTAGATCCTGTTTCATATGTGTCTTTTATAAGTGTGGGAGTCTCGAGTTCCATAAAATCTTTATCCCAAAAGTATTTTCTTATAGATTTTGTCAGTTTATCTCTAAATTTCATGTTATGTATCATTTCTTCTCTTCTAAGATCCATATATCGATATTTGAGTCTAAGCTCCTCATTTGCTAAAAATTTTTTCTTTTGCTCCACCAATTCAAAAGGAAGAGTTAAGGAGGTACTTATTAATTCTAAAGAATTAACATAAACTTCAACAGTACCGGTATGAGTACGTTTATCTACTGTTTCTTCTTCTCGCTTTTTTACTTCTCCATTTATGTGTATAACGGATTCTCTCCCTAATTTTTCCGCTTCTTTTTTTATTTCTTTTTCAAAAACTAGTTGGGTTATTCCGTGTTTATCGGCAATATCTATAAAGAGTTTTCCGCCATGATCTCGTATATATCTACACCAACCGTATAATTCAACTTTCTTGTTTATATATTCCTCGTTTATGGTGCCGCAATTTGTCATTGTAATACCTTCTTATTTTATCAATTTTTTTAGTATTGTACTAAGCCTTTTTGATACATATCTTGGATTTGCCTTAAACTTTTTGGATACTGCACCAACTATGAAATTGAATACTTTTGGATTATTTTTATATTCGTATTTCAATTTTTCATTCTCATTCATGATTTTTTCTATTTCGTTATCTATCTGTACATCACTTATTTTATTTTCTTTTACCTCCTTTCCTTGTTTTATTAAGGAGATTGTTTCATTTGTAAGCTGTGCCCCAGAATCCGAAATTTCTAGAAGTTTATAGATTTTATCTTTTTCCATATCAAGATTCTTTGTCTTTTTGAGTATTCCTATAACATTTATTATAACATTTGTTTTCCAGTTATCTATAAATTGTTCCATTATTTCTAGAGAGGTCTTATCGAATTTTATAAGTTCGAGTATTGTTTTTTCATTTCCTTTGTAATCCTTTGCTAGTTTTTTGGCTACAGAGGATGCAATTATTGGTTTGATAAGTTCTACTTCATCCGTATTATAAGCGCAAAGGTCTGGTTCATATATAAATCCATATTCCTCGTCACTCTCTTTTTCTCTTGATGTTTCAGTTTCGATTTTCTTTTCGTTGTATGATCTGGTTTCTTTAATTACGGTCTTGCCTTCAAGAATAAGCATATTCTGTCTTTTTATCTCATATTCTGCCGCATCTATTAAATTTTTAAGTCCTGTTACATTTTTTATTTCTATCCTTTCGCCTTCATTTATTGATACATTCAAATCTACTTTCATTTCTCCGGTTATATCAACACCTAGATAGTAGAGGATACTCTTCAATTCATTAATAAAGTTCCGTAACTGGTCCATAGTTGATATATCGGGTTCAGTAACTATTTCGACTAGAGGTATACCTGATCTATTAAAATCTAGGAGAGTATAATCTTCTTCCCTAAAGATTTTTGCAGGATCTTCTTCTATTTGCACTCTTTTTATTCTTATTTTGCCACTTTGAAGCAAAACTTCTCCATCAAACCCTACCGCACCATCCATTTGTGTTATTTGATATGATTTTGGTAGATCAGGATAAAAATAAATTTTTCTAACAAAAGATATTTTATTTTTACATTTACATTTGAGTGCTTTAGATATGCTCAATGCTACTTTCAGCGCTTCGGAGTTTAGCATGGGTTTTGATCCCGGAAAACCCATACATGTTGGACAAATTGCTGAATTCGGATCTTCAGATTTTGTGCTACATCCACAAAAAAGTTTAGTTTTTGTAGGTAATGCAATATGTACTTCTAATCCTATTTTCATATGTCTCCCAGGTTATATTTGAATTTGTATTCGAAATTGTTTTCCCAATTATTTACAATATCAAAAAGTGCATAGTCATTAAAGTGTGAGGTGGTTATTTGCGCCCCTATAGGTAGACCATCAATATAATCAATAGGAAATGAGATATGAGGTAGGCCGCATAGATTTGGGGGTACAGTCAAAGAATCCATAGCATATTCTTGGACAGGAGTTAGACTTTTTGCTTCTTCGAATGTTGGAGGAAGTAGGGGCATTGTAGGATTTAGTATTATTGCATCATCTAGAATTTTTGAGAACTCGTTAATGAGTGCCTTTCTGATTTTGAGTGCTTTATAATAATATCTATTTTTTACACTAGCGCTTCTTACAAAGGTACCCGCGATTATCCTTCTTTTTGCTTCTAAACCAAAATTATTTCTAACCTCTGTAAAGAATTTGTTGTAGTTAAGAGTAAAATCAGTACCCAAAAGACCATATTTGAAACCAGTATATTTTGCAAGATTTGTTGATGCTTCAGCCATTGATATTATATAATATGCGGGAATAGCTTTGTCTATAATCTTAGAATCTACATATTCAATGGTATAACCAAGTTTCTCTAATTTATGGATAAACACATCAAAACTTGATTTTATTTTTTCTTCGACTCCGACCATTAATTGATTTATAACCACTACTTTATTTTTCTTTTTTGCTGTGATGGGTTTGTCAGTGCTTGTAGAATCAAATTTATCTGCACTTCTCATGATATCAAATACAATTTTTGCATCTTCAGAACGTCTGGACATTATTCCTATTTTATCTAATGAGTTGGCGTAATCCACCAAACCATATCTAGATACTGTGCCATATGTAGGTGTGAATCCAACTACTCCGCAAAATGATGCTGGATTAGATATTGACCCCCCAGTAGATTCACATATTGCCACATGATATTTTATTGTAGATGTTGCGACTGCTGCCCCACTACTGGATCCTCCTGCAACTCTATTGTTATCAAAAGGATTTTTGGCAGGTTGATTAGTGTTAGTACCAAAACTACCAAAACCAAATTCATCCATATTCGTTTTTCCCAGAAAACCATAAGAGTTGGATAAAAGTCTATTTACACAGGTGGCAGTAAATGGTGGTATGTAACCATTAAGTAATTTTGATCCCGCAGTAGTTTCGACCCCTTTTATGCATATGTTATCTTTTACGCTGATTGGAAAACCACCATCCATCTTGTCATTTATTAAATTGAAAATATTTAATTTTTCGTTTAATTCTTTTATATCATTTATTAGTTTGGGATAATAATCGGATGGTTTGCTTTTTGTTCCGAATTCTTTAATAAAACTCATACTCAACCATCTTAATCAGATATTTGGTCCTATCACAAAAAATCTATAGGTTTTTGTGCCTTTAAGAAGGTCATCGGGATTTCCATTTTTGATTATTTCGTCTTCTCTGAGTCTCTCTTTTATATCGATAGGTTGGTATGCTGCTTCAAATGAATCGCATTTTGCATCTTCTATGCTATTAAAATAGTTTATGATTGAAGTTATATCTTTTTTTATTGATGCTTTTTCAACATCAGTAAGTTCCAATCTACATATTTTCAACAGTTGTTCCAATTCGGGTTTATCCATACTAAAGTATTGAATTGAATATTAAAAAGCTTTTGTATTGTTGGATTGTAGAGTGGAAAATGTAACTTTATTAACATTTTATAAAATGAATAGTGTATTGGATTATTATTTTTAATGATATTTTTTATCTATAATTTCTTAATCAAAATCGATTTTGGAGTTTGTTTTTATTTGAATTATATCGGCTTTGTTTGAATTTTCTTAATTAATTAGGATAATTTTACAATAACAGATTTAGTTGTCATACCGCCGCTAGAAGTTATGTTTGTTTTTAACTATTGGATTTTATGTCATTAGAATTTGGTTGTGATACAAGAACAATAGAGGTCTGTTGTGTAAGTTATATGTGTTCAATAAGTCCTTATCAAGTTAGGCATAGAAATAATGGATTAATTAGAGAGGGTTCTGTTTTAATAAAGAATTGAATAACAATTTTATTGTCTGTTTGATTTTTTTATGCTTTTCATAGCAAGCTTGTAGATGAAATATAACATGATGGCAAATATACCTATAGAAGCCAGCCATACTGATGCTTTATTTGTGCTAAATGCATAGAACCCGAATACCATAAGAACCATATCCCAAACAGCTGAACCAGAGATTGAATAAAACAGGAATTTTTTCATTGGCATTTTTATAAATCCTGCAGGAAAACTCATCCATGTTCTAACGATTGGCAATAATCTAGAAAAAAAGATAGCAGCTATTGCATTCCTCTCAAACCACATATCAAAATCGTTAAATGATTTATTTTTTATCTTAAACCTCTTCATATATTTGTATAGGATATCTTTTCCAATGAAGAATCCTATGTAATAATCAATTATCATTCCGAGAGTGCTCCCTGCTAAAGCCACTATATATGCCAACCAAAAATCCAGTATTCCTTTGGATGCGAGTGCGCCTGCCAGAGTCATGACAACTTCGCTGGGTATTGGAACACTAGAACTTTCGAGCGTCATAAATACAAATAGCATGGAGTAACCATACTGTTCAACCAGATGTATTGTGAGATTTGTGATATATAGAAGCATTGACACAGCATCCACCTTACCTTATTAAGGACAGGTAAGTATTTAAAAAGTCAACATCTTAACGGTAGTTCTGAATCCTTCAGGTAAAATGAGATAGTTCCGCTAATCCTAGGAATTTTTAAAAATCCCTAGGCTATATTTGTTTTGGTGACAAATATGAATGACTTATAGCACCCCGAAATAATAAATATGCATCGTGTAGTTCCGCTATTAAACTTTTGCTATAAAATTAATAGTACATTTCAATCAATGTTGTTTGCGATCAGTATGTTAAAAGATGATGAACCTTTTCTGCGTAAACTTGCAAAAGAATGTAATAATGCAGAAGAGACCGTACGATATTACGCACTTCACGCGTTGAGTACAGGAGACTCTATCACTGATACGGCAAAACGATTTCTTGTCGAAAGACAGACAATATACAACTGGATTGCAAAATGGGAAGAAGATAAAAACGTCTCAAATAAACCAAAATCAGGCAGACCTAATTCCCTAACTGAAAGTGACAAGGAAATAATGAAGAAACTTATCAATGATGATCGGAAGAAATATGGAATAAACATGAGTAGATGGGACACGAAGGGACTGCAAATATACTTTTACGTGAATGGAAAAGATGTATCAAGAGAGGCAATACGTTTATATCTGCACGCACTC
>CAZBLA010000045.1:0-6835 GCA_964492665.1 Microcaldota archaeon | reverse complement strand
TCACAGAATGGAAAAACAGGTTCAATGAGAGGAACCGTTACGGCAGCGGATACCAAATTACCGCTTTCTTTTGCAAATATTATGATAGTTGGAACTAATAATGGAGCGGCTACTAATGCTGAAGGTAAATATATACTTAGAAATATTGTGCCCGGTAAACGAAAGGTAAGAATTTCCTATTTAGGTTATAAAGCAAAAATAATTAAAGTAGATATTAAACCGGATAAGATTACGGAATTAAATGTAGCTTTAGAAATAACGGCAATCAAAGGGAAAGAAGTAGTAATAACAGCGCAAAGAGTAGGACAACAGCAAGCAATTAACGAACAGATTAATTCTGATGTTATTAAGAACGTGGTTTCTGCAGATAGGTTACAGGAAAATCCGGAGGCAAATATTGCCGAAGCAATAGGACGTCTTCCTGGTATTTCACTTATAAGGCACGGCGGTATAGGGACCGGGGTTGTAATCCGCGGATTAGCTCCTAAATATAGTCAGGTATATTTAGATGGTATTCCCTTACCTACTACCAATATATCCGGTATTTCCCAATATGCACTTCAAGGTGTTGAGGTATTTAAATCAATTACCCCGGATATGGAGGGCGATGCCACTGCCGGGGCAATAAATCTGGAGCTTGGTGAAGCCCCTCGTGGATCTAAATACAGTTTGATGGCACAAGGAGGCTACAACAATCTAAACGACTACTGGAAAAACTACAAAATTGTTGGCAATTTCAGCAATAGATTTTTTAATAACAATTTGGGTATAATGTTAAGTTTAGATTTAGAGAGTGCTAATAGGAGTGATCAAAGTTTAAGCGCCGGTTATGAAATGAAAACAGTCCCTGCTCCCGGTCAATTAGCACCTTTATATGCCAGTAGTATTAACCTGAATGATCTAAAAAGAATAAATTATAAAGGAGCTGCATCTTTAGTATTAGATTATAGATTATCTTCTGAAACAAAACTTTTTTTCTCTAGCTTTTATTCTCATACTAATCAAAATTATACGGGAGTTTCCAAGTCTTACAATATTAGTGGTGGAGGTATTAGCTATAATACCAACTATGTTCCGAATAATTATTCGGAATTGTATGTCGGTTTTCTTAAAGCAGAACATCAATTTCAATATTTTGAAATGGATGAGGGATTAGCATATACACAATTACATGGATATACACCGGAATCCAGGAATTGGTTGTTTACATACATGGGTGCGGGGTTGAAAAAATATGGTGATAAAGCAACGCAAAGTTTACCATTAAATCAAATACTTGCTTTGGCAACAGATACACTTTCAACGACAACATTAAATAATTTTCAATTATATCAGATGACTAGAGCAACAAGCGATAATATTCAAAAAGGTATAGATACTTATATTAACTTTAAAATACCTTTTAATATAGGGAATTACATCTCCGCTTATATTAAATTTGGCGCCCAATATAAAGAGACTTCAAGGGATAACCACTATGATTTAAGGGGAGGCGGTCAGAACCCTATTATTCTTATTCCGAACTTTGGAAATTATGCAACAAAGTATCTTCCCTGGGCAGGCAAAACATTAACTAAAAATTTGTCAATGTACGGATTGAATGATTATACGGTTAATAACTTTTTAAAAGGCAAATATAATTTTGGCTGGTACCCCAACATCAGTCGCTTAAACCAATTATTTGATTGGTGGCATAATTTCTCATATTATTATATGTATATTGACCCAAAAGCCATGCCACCTGCATTTTCAGGTGGTAAAATTGGATTGAATCCGAATTGGAATTCAATAATGTTGAATACGCATAAAATGGATGAATATTATTACGCCGGTTATATAATGGGCGAACTGAATTTAGGAGATATGTTTGTGTTTATACCGGGTGTAAGATATGAAAAAGTCAGGGATAATTTAAATGGCTGGTGGATAGAATCAGCCTCTTACTATGACCCTAACCATCCTGCAGGATATGCAACAGATTCAACACATAACGACGAATATTGGCTGCCTAATATTCATTTCAAATTTAAACCTGCAGATTGGATACAAGCACTCCTTTCTTATACTCAAACATTGTATAGACCGAATTATAATCTGCTAATACCAAATGTCTCTCTTAACAGGGGTATGGGTACTCACTCTTATACAGCAGGGAATCCGGATTTGAAACCGGAGTTATGGACAAACTACGATCTTCAAGTTGCTTTATTTGGGAATAAAATTGGATTAGTATCATTAAGCGGTTTTTATAAAAAAGTAAAGGATAAGATTTGGACGCCTTCTTTATATAGAACGCCTGGTCAGCCCTGGGAGTTTGGTGCAGGTCGGTATTTTACTAATAACTCGACTGTTTTAATAACTGTACCTCAAAATCATAATTTCCCGGTATACTTGAAGGGATTAGAATTTGAAATGCAAACTAACTTATGGTTTTTGCCGGAGCCTTTCAAATATATTTCAATAGATGCAAATTTTACTTTGATTAATTCCAGTACTAAATATGAATATTCAAAAACTCATGAAAGCATCGTAGGCACAGATAGTAGGGGAAGACCAATTTATAAGTTAGTTACGGTAGATTCTATTTATTCGGGCCCGATGTTAAATCAACCTAGAAGTATGGCAAACTTTTCTTTCGGATATAATTATAAAGGATTTGACTTATGGCTATCTTACCAGTATAGCGGTGAAATCATTACAAGCTTTCCAAATCTTAAAGAATTTGAAGCACATAAATCAAAATTTGTTAGATGGGATTTGCAAGTTGTTCAAAAGCTTCCAATAAAAAGACTTGAGATATTATTTAATGTTGCTAACATTAATAACCCTATTGAGTACCAAAATGATTTAGCAGATTCCCGTCCAACATACTTAGAAAATTATGGATGGACTATGGGCTTGGGTATTAGATATAAATTATAAACACATGAAACAAAAAATATTCACTCAATTATTCAAGGAGGTGTATATGAATGGGAATTTTCTATTTAGCGATTTGTGATAAATTACTCGAGAAAGGAGGTGAAAAAGATAGTAATCACAAATTCTTTTAATAATCTTTTATTCAAATAATTTTAATTAAATTTATTAGAGAGGTATAAAATGAAAAAATTAACACTTTTCTTAGTGTTTCTTCTTTGCGGTGCAACGTTATTAGCGCAAACCTACTTAGACGTTGCCCCGGGATATGGTACTTTAAATGCTGCCGTTTCCAAAAATCAGGGAAACGTAATTTACAGATTGCAAGCCGGACAATGGTATGGACTTAATGGTGTAATTGAAAATAATGGTTTCACACTAAAAATTATTGGTACAACACCTGCTAAGGGTGAAATGCCTGCCGAGATACAAACTGCAACACAAACGAATGGTACGGTTTTAAGTTATATGTTCAATATGATAGGTAATGTAACTTT
Organism: Microcaldota archaeon; assembly: GCA_964492665.1. Classification (GTDB taxonomy): domain Archaea; phylum Micrarchaeota; class Micrarchaeia; order Micrarchaeales; family Micrarchaeaceae; genus JAJYXL01. The sequence goes on along the minus strand of CAZBLA010000045.1, from coordinate 3,419 downwards.
AAAAAACGTATTTATTGTTAATGCAGATGCAAATAATAGTTTTGGATCGGGAGTGTTTACTAGTGCAAGTACGACTCCTATAAAAGTTGTGATAGACAATGTTACTGTTGACCCTGTAGGTAGTGCGTACGGTATCGTTTTTAATAGTACTCCATATCCGAAATTATTCATAACAAATAGCTTATTTATTGACAGGGGCAATTTGAACGGTGCAAATGATGGATGGTTTTGGGCAATAGGTGGCGCTCCGAACAATGGATTTGATACTTTGTATGTAGAAAATAATACATTTATGGTTGGAGGGACCGGCATGGGCTCTTTATCTTCTGTAAGTGGATCTGATTCAAGTAATTTTGTCTGGATGAATCATAATTCGTTTATATTTCAAAAGAGCCAGTTGTTTTGGGCATGGCACATGAATAGTTACTTTGTAACGAATAATCTTTTCTTTGATTTTACTACACAGCCTTGGAACAATAAATGGAATGTCTTTTTTCCAGATGGTGATACGGCAGGGACCCAAAGCCGGCTTTCATTAGTGAATCAAGATACATCTTTATCCGATTATACAAATGGAGTTTTGCTTTCGCACAGGAAGTTATTTGTAGAATATAATTCCTTTTATACAGATCCAAGGATTCAAGCATACCCAACTACTTGGGCTGCAACTCATACTAAGAATAATGATGGAGTAACTCCACTTGATAAAGCTTACATTATGCATCTTATGTATCCATCCGACTCTTCAGGCGTGAATCGAGAAGCTCGGATGAGTAGTGACAAAGCACATTTCCCTAATTTTTACGAAGGCAATTATTCGGACAATTTTGTAGGTACAAACCCTCCAAATACCGATCCACAATGGACAGATTCAAAATTTTATGCAATTCAAGACTCATTGGTACTCTGGACTTTACCGGCTGCCGAGTTGAATACTTGGGGTTTTTCCGCTAATAATGTTAGTCCACAACCGAATCAAATTGGAAACTGGTTTTGGAACCCGGATAGTACAAATTATGGTAATCCGATAAAATGGCCTCGTCTTAATGCCGGTTATACAAATAGTACAATGTTAACCCAGTCAATTGCAGGACTTCCTTTGGGTGATTTAAATTGGTTTCCAGCGGCAAAAGCAGCTTGGCAAGCTCACAAAAAGGCAATAATGAATTATATCTTAGCTGAAAATGTAAGTAAAATGAGTCTTGTGGTTAAAGAAAAAGCGGTATCGTCATCTAACGCGGCAGCATCTCTTGGAGCAAGTAATGTCCTCGATAATAATCCAAACGACTTTTGGTCAAGCGTTGGACACTTAAATGCTAATGCAGAAGAATGGATATATATAGATCAAGGTATACCTAATACTGTGGCTAAAGTTGTTTTAGTCCCAAGATTCAGTCTTGATTCGGTATTTTGTTTTCCCCAAGACTTCAAAATCCAATATAGCTCGGATGCAGTTAACTGGACGGATATACCTGGACAAACCTATACTAATTATCCAAATCCAAAAAATAATAAAGGTGAAGTTTTTGTTTTCTCATCTCCTGTTAATAAACGTTATATTCGTATTGATGCAACAAAGCTACGTGTAGATAATACAGGGAAAACTTACTATTTTCAATTAGCTGAAATGCATCTATCCAGTTCAGTTACAACGCTAAATATTACCGGTAGTCAAAATAGTAAAGATAGCCTTAGCGAGGGTACTGTACTATATAATTTTCAGAGTAGTGTACAGGGTTGGCAGCCTGTAGGAAAAAATATATCCGGTGTTGTGAATATTGATAATGGTCTATATATACCGCCACTTTCAGGTAACTATTTGTATTTAACAACAGTTTCACAAGTAAATCAACCAAGAGAATACCGTGCTGCACAAGTAGTCCTAAAATCAAATCTGGACCTATCAAATAATCAACTTGTAGGTGCTGTTAGGACATGGGGAGTACCGGACACGGCGAGCGGAATTATTCTTAGCGGAACGACAGATTACACTCTTAGAATTGAAGTTTGGGGTCCTGCTGCTGCCGGCACAATTTCTGATACCGTATCAATCGGTAGTGATAATTGGACTTTCTTCTCCTTTGATGTAAGTCACTGGGCGTATGCTAAAAATATTACAAAAATTAGAATAGGAATTGCCTATAGCGGCAAAAACACGAATATTCCGAAATTTTGGGGGGGTATTGCGGCTTTTGATCAAATTGGATTGAAAAGTGCAGTAACCGGTATTGAAGGAAAAACTAATGGAAACTTACCAACTAAATATGAGTTGATGCAGAACTATCCAAATCCTTTTAATCCTACTACAACAATTAATTACAGTGTAGCAAAACAAGGATTAGTTACATTAAATGTATATAATATGTTGGGACAACGGGTAGCGACATTAGTAAATAAAGTTCAAAATACAGGGAGATATTCTGTTAATTTTGATGCATTAAAATTAGCATCGGGAGTATATCTGTATAGAATACAATCCGGTAATTTTTCATTAACAAAGAAAATGATATTGCTTAAATGAGTGCTAAGCAAAGTTTAGACTATCTTAAAAACCGGGTCATTCATAAGCATTAAAAAAAATGATGCTCTTGAAGTGATTTGAAAGTAAAATAAAAAGAGCCGGTATAAGAGAGATTATAACTATGTCGGCTCTTTCTAAATAAATTTGAGTATTTTTTTAAAATTCCTTTTGAGGATAAGGTAATGAAAATTAAACTATTTAATCTGATAATTATAATAATCCCCATATTATTTTTATCTTGTTTTGAATTTTTATATGCTCAGAATTCTCCACAAAATAGAGCCTTCGGCGGGACATGGGTTGCAACCGATGCTTTAGGAAGGAAATTACCGACCTATAAAGAGGTAGGTCCACCGCGCACAGATAAGTATGTCGGGATATTTTATTTTCGTTGGCAAGGAACTCTGGGCGTAGGTTCGGCAATCTATGATAATTCAAAATTGATACAGGAAAATCCTGGGCACCCTGCTTATGGTCCTCACTATGCATTTCATTGGTGGGGAGAACCGGAAGCCGGATATTTCCGTGCAGATGACCCCTGGGTCATTCGTAGAAATTTGCAGATGCTCTCTGATGCAGGTGTAGATTTTTTATATATTGATGTTACTAACAATTTTACTTATCTAAATGTTGTGAATACGTTATGCAAGATATCTTTGGAGATGAGACGGGAAGGGATTCCAACTCCTTATATAGTATTTTTAACCCATACAAACAGTGCGCAAACAATAAATTATCTTTACACAGAATTTTATTCCAAACATAAATATTCAAGTTTATGGTTTTATTGGGACGGAAAACCCCTGATATTTGGAGATTACCGGGATACTACCATTACTAAAGCTGCCAAGAATTTTTTTACATTCCGTTCCAGTTGGGCTTGGACATCTGAAACTAC
>CAZBLA010000044.1:0-6923 GCA_964492665.1 Microcaldota archaeon | reverse complement strand
ATATATATCTATGCAATTCATCCACGACTTAAAAGTCATAGTATTCTTGCCCTACAAATAAAAAGGTAACACTTCAAAAGATATACATAAATGCGGAATATGTGGAAAGAGATGCAAAGATTATGAGGAACTTTTGGTAATAGACAGAAAAGTTGTTGGATAAAGGGTTGGGGCTTTGTATTGAATTTAGAAACGGCATTGGCAGAATAAAAGTCAATATCCTAAGAATATAGGGAGTAGTATATAAATTCGTATTACTTAATTAAGTATTATAGGAGATAACTCTCATACCATAGAATAATATAGGTGTATCATACATGCAAAAAACAACAAAGAAATTTTTGATGTTTATATCCGTAATTATTGTTGCAATTATGTTTGTTATAGGGAATGTTGGATATAACAATGGGTCTCCCCTACATAAACATAAGACGGCAGTAGTAGGTAAACATTTTATAGTTTCTGGAAATTCAAACGCAATAGTTGAAAAGTATTCAAAAAGGATTACAGTCATTACCACAAACTCATTGGACTCTATTGGAATATCTAAAGCGCTCTCTGCAATGCAGAGCAATGGAAAAATTGATAGTTCTGATGATTTTGGGAATCAGATAGACATAATTGTAGGTAATTCAACAGTGGAACAGATATACAATAGATTGAGGAATATATCAAATACGATCTCTGTGAATGTTACGATGTATATAAAGCTTCCGACAAGATTGTTGCTGTTTTATTCCGGATCCAAAGTAAGGGTTTTTATACCCAACAAGACTTTTGTTATACCCGAAAATAGGGTATACAAGATTGGAACAAGACTTAATGTGTATTTACAAGCTATAGTTGATGAGAATGGTTTGTTGTATAATAATAGGTTGCGTATAATCAAAATAAGTTGAAAGTATGAACAATAAGACAGTGGAATTGGTAAGAAAATACGTAGCAAAGAACAGGTTAGATTATGGTTCGGCAAAATATGGGATTGTAATGAAGAAAGTAATTTCTGAAAACCCATTACTAAAATCAGATCTGAAGTTATTAGAGACTGAAGTGAAAAAGATTGTTGATGAAATAAATGTTATGCCTGAAGCAGAAGTTATGGAAATATATAAAAAATATGGAAAAGAGTTTGAAGAGGCCCGTGAAATAAAGCTTAAAAAAACATCCTCTGCAAATATAGATATTGAAGGAGCGATAAAAGGAGAATTTATCACAAGATTTCCTCCTGAACCGAATGGCCCGATGCATATAGGACATGCAAAGGCCCTCTTTCTAGAGAAAAAATTGGCGGAGAGATATGAGGGAAAAGTATTTCTCTATTTTGATGATACAAATCCGTCAAAAGAAAAGCAGGAGTTTGTGGATATGTTTATGGTTGATCTTGAATGGTTAGGAGTTAGATTTGATGATATTTATTATGCAAGTGATAATATAGAAAAGATTTATGAATATGGCCGGAGGATGATTAAAGATGGAAATGCATATGTGTGCCTGTGCCGACCAGAAGAAATAAAGAGGAGACGAAGTGAAAGAAGTGAATGTGAACACAGGAATATAAATCCGAAAAGGGATATGATTCTATTTGAGGAAATGATAAGTGGAAAACATAACAACGAAGGGTATATTGTAAGGTTTAGAGGTAATATGGGATCTGACAACACGACAATGAGGGATCCTGTAATTTTTAGGATAATCGAGGATTCGCATTATCGTCAGAATAATAAATATGTCCTTTGGCCGAAATATGAGATCAACACTCCAATAGTTGATTCAATACATGGAGTGACCCATGCCATACGCAGCAAAGAGTTTGAGTTGGAGGATGAATTGTATTATAAAATTTTAGATCAGCTAAATTTGAGAAAACCGATTCTTCATATCATTTCACGTCTTGTCATAAATAACAATGTAACTTCAAAAAGAGAGATAATGAAGCTTATTAACAATAAGGACATATCGGGATATGATGACCCGCGTCTCATAACTATAGCAGGTTTGAGACGGCGTGGAATAGTTCCAGAAGCGATAAGATCTTTTGTACTTAAATTTGGAATGGGAAAAGGCAATAGCAAAGTGAATTTTTCCATGCTTCTAGAGGAGAACAGAAGAGTAATTGATCGGACAGCAAAAAGGATATTTTATGTCGGAAATCCAGTTTTGGTGGATATAGGAAAAATAATAAATTCAAATATTAGTTTACATCCCGTAGAGGATATGGGAAGTAGGAAGTATACAACATCTAAAGTGTATATAAGTGGAAAGGATGCAGAGTCTCTGAAAGTGGGAGATATAATACGTCTTAAAAATTTATGTTGTATAAAAATAAAGGATAAAAAAGAATGGATAATTGCTATTCCTTCAGATATCATTCCAGATGAGATTATAACAATACAATGGGTACCGGAAAATGATTATCTGAAATGTAAGATTATTATACCTTCAGATTTATTGGAAAATGGTGAATTTGATCAAAAAAGTTTAGGTTTTTCGGAAGGATTCATTGAAGGTTATGCAAAAATAATAAATAAGGGGGAAATAGTCCAATTGGAGAGATTTGGATTTGCTATTCTCGATAAGAAGAAGAATATGGAATTTGTATTTACATCAAAATGAGTTAGTCTAATGCGGTTGTTTTCTCAATGGTTTTTATTAATTCGATATATTTGAGGTTGGGGTAATTTTTATTCATAAATTGGGATAGTTTGATGGACTCCCTTATCTTTCCATTCTTGAATAGAGCAAAGGCAAGATAGTATATTACATTTTGTGGATAGGGGGTATTTGAAAGGAAGTTTTCAGATCCAATAATGATTTGGTCATAGTTTTTTATAGCAGAATCAAGTATGATTTTTGCATAGTTGTATGTCTGTCCATTTTCAATCCCTTTTATCTTTTCAAGCTCTATTGATGCGGATCTGATATTTCCTAGTTTCATCATAGATAAAAATACCGCAAATCTTTTTTGTAGAGGATGTATCTCTTGATTTTTCTCTATCCTCTCAATACAGTTATAAAGAAACATTCTCGCGTTTCCATAAATTTTCCATGAAGCAGTTCTATAGTTTGCATTGTCTTCCATAAATCCCTCTTTATCATAAGATACTTTTGAAAGTTTAAAATTAGAGTATTTTATCAAGAATATCGCGTATGTATACAGAAATAGTGGATCGTCTGTATCCTTTAGGATATTAAGATATAGATCGTCGGCATCGGAAAACTTATTGTTTTTATAAAACCCGTTTATCGTATCCAAAGAAGTTATTAAGGTGTGATTTAAGGATATTAATTTGGTTTTAGTGTCCTTTACGGTCAACTCACAATTGGAGCAGAATTCCGTTCCTCCAGAACTGATTGTGATCGCACCGCAGTAGGAACACATGAGGTGTTTTTTCATTGTGGGTTTTTCTGATACGATCTTAAGATGATTCATGTTTATCTATCTCTTTTTAAGCACTACGAAAAGGTGCAGTTTATGATAGGGTTCTATCTTGACTTCTTCAACAATATCAAAAATATCGGTAAGATTGTCAAGTGTCTTTTTAAAGGTTTTTTCAGGTTTGCTCTTTATGTCTATACTCTGTGATTTTATGGCAAAATAAGCATAACCGCCTTTTTTTAGGAATACGGAATTTTCCTTCAGTATATATGCTTGATCCGGTGATGATACATCTTGATAGATTATATCGCATTTGTCAACAATGTTGGAGTATTTTTCTATGTATCTCGCATCAGTAAGTAAGGGTAACATATTCTTTCTATATTCGCACACCTTTAACAGATCACGCATGTTCCTTTCGGATATTTCAACACAGTATACTAATCCTTCATCTCCGACAATATCACTGACATGACTGGACGTGGTTCCTGTTGCAGCACCTAGATACAGAACACTGTCGCCTTTTTTTATATACTCGTTTTTCATTCTGTTCATTATAGCAGCAGCAAGTTTACTCCTATAAGGATTCCAGAACCTATACTCCTTATCATAACGGATTATATGCTCTTCTCCATAAACTTTTATCTTCTTAATATAGCTTTCAGTAGCTAATCTGTTATCAATATAGTATATTCCATCAAATATTTGCTTAAACATCATGATTATAGTTTCTACATTAAAAGATATATACTTTTGTTGAGAACCCAATAGTGAGTTAGGTTATTCATATGGTTGAAAATATACTCATAAACAAGTTAATGTATGATTTGTCTGAGGTATCCAATACCTCTTTTAGAGAGAGTGAATTGATAAAAAGATTCAAAGAAGTAATAATGAATATATTCGGTATGGACAAAGTGGAGATTGTGGTATTGTACAATCGTAAATTACCTGAATCTGCAATGTATAGTTATCTTTCTAATACAAGAAAACCATATACAGACAATGATATAAGTGAATTCTCGGAGTTTTCAGAACTTATAGAAATGAAAAATAAAGGATATAGGAGCTGTGCACTTTTTCCTATAACTTTCAATGGTAAGATGGTAGCTTCATTGAATCTGTTTTCTTTGTCTGAGAACAAATTCAGTGGTTCTATCGTTGAAACGATCTTTTACACATCAAATTTTATAGGATTGTCAATAGTGAATAGAATAACTTCTGATATAAATGAAAGATTGGCGACATATTTCGATTCAGCTTTTAATTCATCCATACCTCAAGCATTAGTTTCATCGAACAGTTTGATAGTGAAATCGAATACGGCATTGAATAAACTTTTTGATACGGCCATTGGATTAAATGTCTTGATAAGTGATATAATAGGAGAAGATTATTCGGAGCTCCTTAAGATAGTAAATAGACCGCAGCTTTTGGATATTACTGCAGAAGGAAGGAAAGTTCTCTTTATGGTTTCTTCCTCCAGAGTTAGCAGTTCATTGATACATGTGGTTATAACCGATATGACTCTTTCTGAAACACAGAAGAATGTAGTTAGGATAATAGAAAAACGTGGAAATCTTTACATAATAACAATGGACAATAAATTTAGAATAACTGCGATTCATGGAAATAGGGACAGTCAAACAATAAATAATTTTTCTCTTAATAAGGAAATTGGAGAATTCATCAGACCTGCAGATAGAGAAGATTTGATAAAAAATTTAGATATGGAAGTAGGAGGCATAAGCGATGGGGAGTTGGATGTTCTTGATGAATCGTCAAACCCAGTACATATGAAATTTTATACATTAAGGACAGAATATGGGTATACGATGCTTGTAGAAAGTACTACTCTTCAGGCTAAAATGGATGAATTGGAAAATAATTTCAATGATTTAATATCAAATACTTCTGATATAGTTTTGATCATAGATAATTTAGGATTCATAAAGGATTGCAATATACCTGTAGATCAATTTTTAGGATATAAAAAGGAGGAATTAATCGGTAGAGAGATAAATGGTATATATGTAGAGAAGGATATTTTAGATCGTGACATTTCTTATGCGAGAAAAGGAATAAAAATCAATGGAACATATGTGAATATTAGGAAGAAGAATGACGATATACTTCCAGCGATTCATTTTATTCGTACAAAACGCGATGCAGAATCCCCTGGTTTTATAATATTGATAAATGAGCTGGAGCGGAAACGAAAGATAGATGATCTTGAGAGTAGTATAAAAAAGTATAACAATGAGATGAAAAAACAGAAGATTAATGCTGTTCTCAAAACCGAATTTATATACAATATATCACATGAACTCAAAACACCCCTGACCAATATAATGGGTTACTCAAAATTCCTTTTGAAAGGAGAATTTGGTGATCTTAATGCTGAACAGAAAAAGAATCTTACCATTGTGTTAGATGAATCAAACAGGCTTATGTTGATAATTACACAGATACTTGATGCGACAAAATATGATGCTGAAAAAGTCACACTTGATATACATGAAGTAAATATAAAGGACATGATCAATAATCCTAGTATAAGGGCTCTTCAAGAATCTGCGATTTCGAAAGGTTTGTACTTCGAATGGAAAGCGAGTTTTGATATGCCAAATATAATGGTTGACCCAAATAGGCTTATACAGGTATTTGTGAATCTTATAGGAAATTCGATAAAATTTACTGAACATGGTGGAATAACAGTTTATATGTTCCCAAAAACATTGCGTACCATACAATGTGAGATAATAGATACAGGAATAGGCATAAGTGAGGAGGATAGGAGAAAACTGTTTAAAAAATTTTATCAATCACAAAAAGAGGGATTGGCAAGGAAGGAGGGAGAAGGAACAGGTCTTGGTCTTTCGATAACACATAGTATTATCAAATTGCACCATGGAAAGATAAAAATTGAATCCGAATTAGAGAAAGGGACAAAGTTCATTTTTACTTTGCCTGTAAATTATAGACCACGTAAGAAAAGGAATAGTTAGACTATATCCGTAGTTATGAAATCCTTTAGGGTGTATCATTGGTATTTTCTTTACTTGGAAGTGACATCCTTCCCTACTTAAAAGCAGAGGCTTCCTCTGCGGATTGTAAGGTAGGTTCTGCGATGCGGCTTGCGATACCTGTTGTGTCGTAGAGGCCATATCTCCCCGAGCGCAGCTTCCTGCATGCCCTGCAGTATCTCTATTGAGTATGTTTATTGATGCGTTTTATGTCTTTGTCCATCTGAATCCGAATCTGTTACAGATGTATGTTTTTTCTGACAACCGTAGGTTTTGCATATTGCCACATTCCTTTGTTGTATTCTTTAAATTTACAGTTATTACCTTCATACCAGCACTTTCAGCCTTGTATGAAAGTTGTATTAATCGGTTCCATGAAGCATGATATATTGACTTTGCAAGGTTATGATTCTGTACCATATTCTGGATATTGAGTTTCTCTACTGCAAATGAGGTGTAATCCGATTTTACTAACCTGTTTACGGTTTTGTGCAGATAGTCGTCTGATTGATTATTGATGT
>CAZBLA010000043.1:0-7107 GCA_964492665.1 Microcaldota archaeon | reverse complement strand
TCGGTGATAATGTTGTAGGGGTGTTAACCACTATGCTCACAGGCATGGCTCCACCACTGAGTATACTTGCTATTGTTTTGGATTGATTGCTTGCAAATAGGATCTGCTTTGCCGGAGATAATGTTCTAGGTGCAATCCCGCTTATCTGGTAGCTCTCGCTTATCGTACCATTAGTTATTCCTGGATTAAGTATTGGAGAGGACAGAAGACCGACAGCAGACCAGCTTTCTACTATGGTCTTATTAAAGGAAGTTATGTATTGTGGTGTTATGTTCTCTATACTCTCTTTTATGATTGTATAATTTTCAGATTTCAGGAATGATTCGAGCTGCGGGTTTATGTTTTTACCTGTCAATACTCTATTGTATTTGGCTTTGTTAGTCTTGAAGAATGCTTCTGTGGAATTTGTGTTGTTGTTTGTTATCAGTACAGGTATGGTATCATTGCCCCATGAAAGAGCACGCCTCATTGCGGACAATGATTCTGAAGCCGTTATCCCGTCCGAGAGGTTGCTTAAGAGTGTATTGTTTATGAGTACAACAGCCTTTTCGGGACGATCAAGGAACATGTATAATGGTTGGTTGGCCTGACCGAACACCACCTTTGCAAAACTTCTCGCTGCCTGCTGTGTTATATAAAAAGTTACACCCCAGCTTACAGTATTATTTGATTGTGCAGGGGGTATTACCCCTATACTTCCATTGAGTATACGTTTTCCGTTTATGGCTTCCTTACCATTGACTATTCCATCAAATTTTCCCTGACTCTGGATGATCGCTATTGTAGCATTGACATCAGATTCCGAAATGGACGGCATAAGCACGTCTATTTGTGAATTTCCTATAGGTTCTACCACGACTTCCTTCAATCCAAATTTTGATACCCTTTGCTGTATTATGGAACGTATCGATGACATTGTTGTAGTATTCACCGGATGCTGCAGAGTAAGCGGTATCTCAGTACCTCCTATGAATTCTATGCCGAGATGAAGACCAAAATGCAGATCCATTGCTAGAAACGCAACAGCTATCACTATCAGTATGAGTATGCGCTTGTCAGTTAGGTATGATATGAATTTAATCATTTAAGCTCCTTCCTCTTTTTGTACCACACAATCAATACGCTGTTGGCAAACCATGTAGTTGCTATATCGGCAAACAATCCGAACAGTGTAACTCCTGCTATCTCTATGTATGTTGGTATGAACACAATATATGCAACTATGAAAAGCGTAAGAAAAGATATTATGGCTGCAGCAGTCATTGTTAATCCGGTCTTGAGCGTATCCATAGCCCTTGTTGAAGGGGTACCTTCTCCTCTTTTCAATATCCTTACTGCGACCAATACATCAGTATCTATTGAATAACCCAATAACATCAGTAGACCGCCTATAGATGCAACACCTAAAGGTATGCCGAATGCTCCCATAGCCCCAAGAGCTATGATTATGTCGTTCGCTGCACCGAATATGATTGCGAATGCCGGAATTGGACTTCTGAAAATGAAGAATACAGTTATTCCAACAAGTATAAATGCTATTATTATTATATTCCTTATTTGCTGTAGGAAGAATCTTCCCACTTGCGGAGCCACTTCATTATATGAATAAGATGTGAAAGGCACAACTTCTCTGATTTTTGATATAACCTTTAATTTGTAGGAATATGAAGCCTTGCTATAAATTATACTGGCTGCATTCTGCATGGATCTGGCGTCTGTCTTATTATAGGAGGAGGTGGAAGATAATAATGGTTTCAATGTTGATATCTCATGACTCAATGCATTATTCATCATACCAAGATATTTGAGCGAATTGGACTTAGCTGCTGCAAGTGAACTTAGTGTGGATTGATTGTTTGTGTAGCTACTGTTTGACAGTAGATTTTGATAACGCGCAACATTTATCGCTGATTTTGAGTATTTTGCATAATAAGAATTCACTGATTTCTCATTGTCCAGAGCAGTTGTCAGACTTGTATTGGAAGGTATGGTTATTGATATTGCACCACCATACATCTGAACTATAGCCCTTGGAAATATGGAATCTATACTTTTCGACAGACTGTCTATGCCCAAAATTGTATTGCTTTTTATCTGTATGTTTGTGCCTCCTGTAAGTGTGGAGTCCAGATGTATCTTCGGTATGAAAAGTAGACTTATTGCGAGCAATGCTAAAGGTATCAGTATCAGAAGTTTGTAATTCTTGATCTCGTATAGATTTCTCATTTAAATCTCTGATTGAATATTTTAAAAAATTATAGATAATAGTTGCAGTAGAAATTCAGTAAAGTAAGATGGAACAAAAAAATAAAAAGATAGGCAATAAAATAATTAACCTATATCACGCATATTTTTTCATTAATTTTAGATGTAGTGACTTGCTGAATCCGTAGATTATCAAAAAGATAGCTAGTATCACAAGTGTCCAACCAAAGAACTTTGGAACGCTGAGAGTTGCAGGCACTGTTGCATATAATATGATGCCTATGACAAACAGGTAGATTGCCCAGAATATAGACTTAAATATATGCCATCCTGAATGTTTCTCATCATGATGTAATTTTCTAGCGTACATCATATCCGGATCTATTGTTATTACATTTTTGTGATTATGCGATTCTGTACTCTTTTTAGATTCGGTACTCTTTTTAGTTACCATATTTTCACCATTAGTTTATTGTAAGAAAAGATTTAAAAAGGTGTGACTTCCTCCAACTTATAAATAGGGTAGCTTCTCTGCGTCCGTGCAAGCGCTGCATTCGAGAGGATCTGTTTTATCGGTTCTCTGACAACTGCCCCGGTTTGAGGCCTTACAAAATCTTTCTAGGAGTAGTTTTCCCTCTGTCCGTGTATGATCTGTTGGATATGTTGATATAAATTGTATATCTGGCTTTCATCCAAACTCTAGAGAATATGGGATTTTAATCTTATGGATTGTTAATTTATGTAGATTGGCTCTTGTATTTATATCTGCTACTTCTTAATAAAGTGTGTTCAACTGCAGTTTTGAGGTCCGTTCTTTTGTAAAGGATATCAATGTATTTTGGATTTGCTGATGTGGCTGGATTAGAAGCATGGAAGGAACAGACATCTTTATATTTTATTATTGATGTTTCGTATGTACCTATCTCCTTAGCCTTTTTGATTATGTCTAATTTATCAAAGCCTATCAGAGGCCTTACGACCAGATGTTTAGAATTGCATGAAGATGCATAAAGATTGGATATGGTTTGTGATGCCACCTGACCTATACTTTCTCCGGTGACTATTGCAGATGCATCTTCTTTTACGGCTATGGAATCCGCAACCTCAAATAGAAAACGCTTGAATAGCAGCATTCCGTATTTTGGATTTGTCTCGATTATTGATGATTCGAATATGTATGATGGGAGCATGTACGAAACAGAATTTTTTGAGTATTTATTTAATATTTTAATCAGTTTCCCTATCTTGGATTTATTTGCTGATTCATTTTTGTTGAAAGTGTGTAGATGCAGATATATGGGTTCCAGACCTCTTCTCATAGCATAGAAAGTGGCTATAGGGGAGTCTATTCCTCCAGAAAAGAGCACAATCGCTTTTCCGGAACTTCCGGTAGGAAGACCTCCCATGCCTACTATTTTGTTTGTATAAACAAAAGTACCGACTTTCGTCGGATTTATCATTATCTTAATTTTTGATTCTTTATCTAACATAAAGTGTATATTGTCTTTATGTTTCAGTATTTTGGTTATTAGTTCTTTGGAAGAGAATGGAAGTTTCTTGTATGACCTATGCGCATCTATCCGGACACACTTTCCTTTCAGATCATCCTTCTCTGATAGTTCTTCCAAAAAGAGGAGTATCTTGTCCATATCATTTTCAATGATGTAAGCATGGCCGTACCATGAAATTCCGAAGACATATTTTAGTTTATCTGTGATTTTATGTGATGATGAAGTGTTTGTAGGATATATTATGAACCGGTCACGTAGTGTCTCGAACCCTTTGTAGTGCGATTTATTTATGGAACCCAATATATTCTGGACCAATTTATCAATAAATAATCCCCGGTTCTTCCCTTTCAGCCATAGTTCACCAAAATGAACCGTTATCACGCTTTTCATATGAAATTTAATAGGATGTCAACAAATTAAATATTTATCTGTATTAATCGGATAAACAGAAATCTTTTAAAGATGTCCGAAGAAAGGATAGATATGGAAGGAGTGTAATCTTTTTAGAAGTTATTTAAGAGAGATAGGTAGGAAGTGCATTAATATGAAAAAATTGAATATATCATTAAAATTAAAACGGTTCGTCCATAATTCTAAACACATAATTAGCATAAGCTATAAACCAGCGCAGAAGGAATTCAGCAAAAGCGCTAAGATAATAATAGTAGGGATATTGTTGATGGGATCCGTGGGATTCATAATCGCTTTGGTCATATCATTGCTCATAACTGGAAGTCTATCTTTATTATAATTGATCAAATGAGAGTAATAATAGATTTTGAGAAGAGTGCGCAAGAGAATGCTAATGGTTATTATCAGAAAGCAAAGAAATTGAAGAGGAAAAGTGAGGGAGCAGAAAAAGCAATTAAGGATCTTGAGTCAAGATACAAAAAGATAGATAAAAAATTAATAATTGATAAGAATAAAGTTGTGGAGAAGAAAGAACAGAAATGGTATGAGAAATTCCATTGGTTTTATACGAGCGATGGACTTTTGGTTATAGGAGGAAGAGATGCGCACCAGAATGAATTTGTAAATTCGAAACATTTTAACGACAATGACCTATTTTTTCATGCGGATATACATGGTGCAAGTACCGTCATACTAATTGATGGTATAGATTCCGAAAAGAATTCTAGGGAGGAAACTGCACAATTTGCAGGATGTTATTCAAGCGCATGGGATAATATGCTCAAGATGATTGATGTTTATTCGCTCAAAAGGGAGCAGATAAGTAAATCAACAGACAAAGGATCATTGGGTACAGGAAGCTTCCTGATGACAGGAGAACGTGAATGGTATAAGAACATTGGTTTGGAGCTTGTGATGTTCATCAAAAAGGGTATGTTGAATGTTGTTCCAACAGATACGTTCAGCAGGATCGGATGCAAAGACAAGCACGTATTTGTAACGCAAGGCGATATGAAGAAATCAGATTCGGCGAAAAAGATATCGAAATTTTTGGAGTTTGATGATCTTGATGTGCTAATGAGGCAGCTGCCACCAGGAACCTTCAAGTTGAGGTTCTCGCAAGAGACAAGCACATGATGAAAGAAAGAGGTATTGTCTTATTTTTGTAAAAGATTTGACAATGCAGAAGGAGGGATTTGAACCCCCGAACCCGCTAAGGGAATAGGCCCTGAACCTATCGCATTTGACCAGGCTTTGCTACCTCTGCATAACAGTTAAAGTAATAGTTCCACACAAATAATATATTGCTTTGCTTCTAAAACATAGATGACGATTAAAATGCCAGTAACCAAAATAAGTGTCGCTGTTGCTACTTCTGTAGGATTGGGTGCCATAATAGGGGCAGGGATATTCACATTGAGTGGTAGCGCTATAGCTCTTGCAGGGTCACAGGCGCTTCTCGCATTCGTGCTGGTCGGCATAGTCGCTATACTTATAGCTCTTGAATTAGGAGAGCTAGGATCTCTGATGCCAAAGCTCAAAGGTGCGGCATATTCATATATATCAAGAGCTTTTGGTAGTGAGTTAGGATTTGTATCAGGTATACTTCTTTATGTGAGTTATTCGACAGCTATAGCAGCTATAGCGCTCGGGTTTGGTTCTTATTTTGTAAACCTCTTAGGATTCCCTGTGATTTATGATAGGGTATTTTCTATAGCATTGATATTTGTATTGGCATTGGTCAATCTCGTAGGAATAAAGAAAGCAGTAAAGGCAGATTTTGGTCTTGTTGTCATAAAAATAATCATATTAATTATATTTATAGCATTCGCAATGGTATTCGCATTTAGTTCAAAGAATTTCAGTTTATCGCATAATCTTATTTCCTTGCCAGCACAGAAAGGGATAGGAAGGATATTCGAGGCAAGCGTTGCGATATTCTTTGCTTATTCTGGATTCCAAACGATAAGCACTTTCACGTCTGATATAAAGAAAGGGGCAAGAGGTGCTGTCACTGCAATAGTATCTGCAGTTGTGATAAGCATTGTCCTGTATGTTTTTGTTGCTATTGCGCTCATATCGCTTGTTCCAGCTAGCCATTACACCATAAATGCTGATCCATTGGCATTTGCATTGAACTATGCACATGCACCTCAAGCTATAGCCAAACTGGTGGATATAGGGGCATTAGTAGCAACTGCATCGGCTACGCTCGCCATGATACTTAGCGCTTCCAGGATATCATACCAGATAAGCAGTGATGGGCTGCTTCCGAAGATATTAAGGAAATACAGCAAGAAGAAGGATGTGGCAGCGAATGGCGTTATATTATCAGCATTTATAGGGGTAGTAACACTCTTCTCCGGAAATGTCTATATGATTGCGGCAATAAGCAACTTTGGACTTCTATTTTCATATTTACTTTTAAGTTTTGCACTTATACAGTTTAGAAGACTTGGAAAGATGCCTAGCTTTAAAACACCTTTGTATCCTTATCTTTCGATTATCGCGATAGGGGGTACGCTTGCGTTCCTGATAGGAATGCCGAAAGAGGTATTAGTTATAGGAATCATTATGGTATTAGTATTGATAGCATTGTATTACACATTAGTAGAAATTGAAGAGAAAAAAATATTGAGAGTACGTTTATTCAAGTGACCACATATCCGGAAAGTTTTTCCAAAAGTTGTCGGACAGAGTTATATTAGATAGTGGATTACGAAGTAATGGGATTAACAGTTTCAGAAAGATGTTGTGTTGTCCGACAGGATGGATTTTTTCGGCATGCCCGCTGATGAAGTTATACCATACATGTTTTTATTTTTTACACGTATAGCATTACATAAGTTATCTGATATGGACAATGATAATATAGGAGTCGCCGCATAATCCATTAATAGTTTAAATAGGAAGTATATGTTTAATAGGTGACATCCTCCTACACCTAAAGGTGTAGGCTTCCTCTGCATTTATGCAATCA
>CAZBLA010000042.1:0-7204 GCA_964492665.1 Microcaldota archaeon | reverse complement strand
CTATTATTCTTGTTTTCGGTTATGGTTGTATGATTTATTATCAGTGATTTGGTATAAGCTACATATCTTCTTGTGCCATTTCTGTATTTTATCTGAGTAATTCCGCAGTTGAAATGGATAAGGTTTCCGGATTGGTTGTTAACAAGCGAATATCTACTTATTGAGGAAGTATATTTATATAATCCAATTTTGTAACCAGAAAGTACATACTCGGATACTTGTGATAAGTTATTCGGATTATATGCCAAACATTCATATTGATTATGTGATATATTGTTTATGAATGCGTTCATCTCTTTCTTTGATATATTGATAGTAGTAGCATGTATGCTGTGTATTCCCGAATTCTGTATAATGATCAGATCTCCAACTTGTAGTGTTGGCAACATACTGCAACTCGGAACAACATCTAAGGGAGCATAGGTTCCGAGGGATATGACAAGACCAATCCATATTATTGCTACTACTGCAACAGCAGCCAAAATTTCGAATATACCTTTTTTACGGAAATCTCCTCTTAATACATTTACTATTTCTAGAAGTATTATAATTATTATGGTAATAATCAATAAGGGACCTGTAGATCTAAACAGAATGTATACTCCTACGAATACCATCAGCAGCAGATACATTGGCCAGATCGGTATTTGATCCTTCTTACTTTTTATATCTTTTTGCTGATTGGTTCTTGTATGTTTTGCTTCTTTTGATATTTTCAAGGATTGCACCATATTTGGATGTGTTTATTGATATAATCATGTATGCTGGATTTGATTCTTGTTGAGCAATTGTACTCCAACTACTTTTGATTCCCCATTTCGCTTTGTAACTCCGATTATTGTATCTGCATTAGATATCAAATTATCATTGTGGCTCACGACAATGAACTGTGATTTTTTGCTCATACTTTTCAGTAACATAGACAATTTTTTAGAATTCTGTTTATCTAATGATGCGTCTATCTCATCAAATATATAAAAAGACATAGGTTTCTGCATCTGTATAGACAGCATAAGTAAAATTATCAAAAGAGACTTTTCTCCTCCAGACTTACTTTCTATCAGTTCGTGTTTTCCATGGATCGGTTTTAGTTTTATTGAGAGTCCTGAACTGAAGGGATCTTTCAGATTATTTAGTGTTAGTATTGCTTCGCCATCGGATATTTGTGAATATAGATATTGAAAATTCTTGTTTATCGAATTGAATATCCTCATAAAAACAGAAAACTTTTTAGATTCTATCTCGTTTATCATGGTTATTATAGAAGTTTTTTCTCTTTCCAGGATTTTTATCTTTTCTTCTGCTTCTCGCACATCCCTGCTTTTGAGTTCATACACTTCAGGAGCTTTGAGGTTCACATTTCCTAATTTTTCTATCTGTGATTTATATTCACGTAGATCGCTTTCTAGATGGAATACTTCTCCATCTGTTTCTTTAACATTTGAATATTCGAAAAGTTCGGATTTGATGTCTGCCAATCGTGTGGATGTTTGTAGGATGGTCGATTTCAGTTCTATTATAAGTTTTTCATTGCTATCCTTCCGACTCAAGAATCTTCCTTTTTCTGCACTTAATTCCGATATTCGATTCTCAAATTCGGATACTTGTTTATATAACATAGACGAGGTGGAATCGTGGCTGTTGATTATCTGAGCAAGTTCTTGCTTTTTCAGAAGGAGTGAATGGTGAGTTAGTTTCATATTGTCCAAATCCTTTTTCAATATATCATTTTCTTTTGACAATAGATTCAGTTCATCATCAAATTCATACATTCGTTTTGTAAATACTTCCTTTTCTTTGGAGAATGAAGCGATAGATATATTAAGCTTTTCGGATTCCGACTGCAGTTTAGATTTCTCTTTTTGTTGGGTCTTTATTTTTTCATTATCCGAAGATCCAGCAATCTTACTTATTTTTTCATAAAGCTTTTGGTTTTCATTTTCAAGACCATTGTTTTGGTCGGTTAGTTCCTTCTTTTTTGAATATAATCCTAATAATTTTGAAGATATGTTGGACATATCGGAAGCTATCGAGATAATCTTCTCTTTCTCTGTTTTTATGATTGATTCGGATTTTGTGATATTCTCATGCAGATTTTCTGAAATCAGCTTCGTGTTTAAGGATATTACTTCTATCTTTCCTAGATTGGTACGTATCTCCTCCGATTGTATTTCTAAGTCTGAAAGTTTTGTTTGACAATCTTTTTTCCTTTGGTTGTATGTCTCTAAATCGGAATGTAGTTTTGTTATGGATGTACGAATACGTAATGTACCGCCAGTTATCGTCCCAGATGGATCTATAAGCTCTCCGTCTATTGTCACATATTTATGGAATCCGAAACCGTATTTCTTCGCTTCATCAATGCTATCAACAAGATAGGTGTTTGAGAATACGAACGAAATCGCTTTAAATAATTTTTTATCGTATCTTATGAAATTTATCAGGGGTTTTAGTATCTCTTTGTTTGATCTTACATATATGTCTGAAAGTGGAATAAAAGAGGACCTTCCAAGATTTTTTGATTTTAATATAGATATAGCTTTCTTTGCGGTTTCTATAGTATCAACAATGAAATAATTCATTCTGGCTCCAGACGAAACTGTTACAGCATAGGAGTATTTATTGTCATAACTGCATAATTCGTATACTCTTCCGAACAGACCTGAAAGTTGTCCCTTTAGGATTTTTGTTATTTTATCTAAATCTCCGCCATGAACAGCTATTGATTCGCGTATCCCGAGTATTTTTGAATCGGTGTTATTAATTTCTGTCTTGTAATTATTTATTTTTGAATGGATTTCTTCAAGCAATCCTTTTAATCTGGATGTTTCCGAATTTGAGCCAGTTATGTCGATCTTTTTGTATTCATCCTTGAATTTTTCGTATTCTGAATCGGTGATCGACAAAGCATCCTCGATATATTTTTTACTTGTCTCTTTGTCACGCATATTCAATTTCGCTCTTTCTATATTCTCGTTGATACTTTCCATTAAGAGCGTATTTTTAGCAAGGGAATTTTTAGTTGATTCATATTTCTCAAATAATTGCAGGTCATAACCACTTTTAACATCCGATCCTAGAGAGGTTATTTTGATGTTTAATGACGCAAGATCGTCTTTTAATTTGTTTATATTTGCAGTGTCAGTATCTATTGTCTTTTTTGTGGAATCTCGTTCTTTTTGAAGCAACTTCAACCGCTCTTTTATTTTGATATTGTTTGAAAGACTTGATTCCATTTTTGATTCTATTACTGCTAGATCCTTGTTCAATGATTCTAATTCCCTATTTGTTTTGTTTAGTTCTATTGATCCCTCGTTAAGCTTGTTTGATAGTTCCATTCTGGATTTTGAGAGGCTAAGTATTTTTAGATCGGCTTTCTCTATGGATTCCTTGATAGTTTTCGTATTGTCATTAACTTCTATCTCCTCATTTATAGCAGTTTTGTATTCTTTGTTTATTAGTAATTCTTTCCTGTTAAGAATAGTATAATTTATCGATTTTATCATGTCTCTGAGCTTTATGTGCAGTTCGGCATCATCTTTCTCCTTCTTAAGCTCTTTTAAGAATCCGGATCTTTCAGAAAGTTGTATATGCGAATTGGATATTTTTTCTTCTACGCTTCCTAATTGCTTCAATGATGCATCCTTTTTGTCGTCAAACTCTTTTATTCCGGCTGCAATATCTATAAGAGATCGCCTATCTTTCGGATTAAGATTTATTATCCTAGATATCTCTTCCTGTGTTATGGTATTTGTGTAATTTATTGAACTGTTATTCAATTTTAAAGCATCAAGCACCTCCTGCCTGGTCATTCTTTTGTTGTTTAGGTAGTATGCTATTTTATTGTTGTATTTTATTGTACGTGTGATTGATAGATCTTTCCCAGACAGATGAGCAGTAACATATGTACGATTTGCACTTTGTTGATTGCTTTTTATAGATGAAGAAGAATTTATGAAATTGTTGATTGACATTGCCCTCATACGTCTCAGAGAGGATTCTCCGAGAGCAAAAAATAGAGAATCGCAGATATTTGATTTTCCAGAACCGTTGGGTCCGATTATACAAGTGAAACCACCACTGAATTTTATTGTTGAATGCTTGAAAGACTTAAAATTGTGAATGGTTATTTTATCTATATAAGTCATCGTGAAACACCGCCAATATTAAGTATATCTCATTAGGATTTATTATGTTTTGTATTCTTTGTTGATAGTTTAAGTGCTATCATGTATTCTATATACTGCTTAAATATTATGCCTATAAGTTTACTGGATTTTGTTATAGCCAGTGCTGGGACAGTTTCCATGTTCATTTTATTCAGTAGTTCTGGAACTTTTAAATTATATGATACATTAGGTATTTTTATACTAAAGTAGGATAGAGCATGTTCTGCATTCTCGGTTTTTTGCATTTTATATATATTTGGAGGAACCTTTGAAACTAGCATATAGCTATTTTTTGTTTTGTATATGATTGTATTTGTATGTCTTTTCTGTACCATATTATTAAGTTCGGATAAGGTTGTCCTTTTTGTGATATGTATATAATCTGTGCTTACCATGTCAGTCATAGACAATTTTTTGGCCTCTGTATTTATCTTTGATGAATAGGTTTCTGCCTGCGTTCCGGAATATATATAGAAAGTTAGTATGAAAAAAGATATGAATAACATGACACGATAGGTAAAGGTATAATTTCCAATAAACATAAACATGATTGCTAACACCATGCTTATTGCTGCAATTATTCTGCTTACTCGCGAGGTTTTTATCGTAGCTTCCAGATGGGTCTTTTTTCTTTGGAGATAACTCCTTAAGATTCTTCCTCCATCCAAGGGGAATGCAGGAATTATATTTAATGCGCCCAAAAGTAGATTTACCAAAAATAATATTTGTATTAATGATTTTAGGTATCCTCCAGGAATAATGATGGTTATTAAACCAAGCAATGCGGCTATAAAGAAATTAGATACAGGTCCGGCAAGTGCTATCTTCATCTCGAGTTTAGGAGTTATATCATTCATATCTATTATGGATCCGCCTCCAAGAGGATATAGAATTATCTTTTTTACATCTATCCCGTTGTTTTTTGCTGTTATAGAATGTGCAAGTTCATGTAATGTCACAAATATAAACAATAGGATTATAAAAATAAAAAATGTTGGATAGAGAAGAGATAAAAGAAGAAGGAAGATGAATGTCCAATGCAATTGTATTGGTATTCCCATTACTTTTCCGATTATTGGAGACATATTTAACATTAGAAATCACACACAATATTCAAAAAACAGTTAATGATGTTACTTTATAACTGTTTTGGAATATGTAATTAGCAACTAGTTTTTTATTATGGTTATGGGAATAACACCTTTATTGAATTCGAGCTCCGCAAGAATGATTGGATCAACTACATCTTTAGGTACTTTTATCAGGGGTGGAGCTCCATGCGCCAATTGAAGTGCTCTTGCACCAATTACTCTTGCTTTTTCGAATTTTGTATATTCTTTCATATTTACACCATTATACTGGATTTGGCTTAAAACGTTCTTTTACAATTTTCATTTCATTACGCACCTGATTTGCCCACTCAAAAAAGCTGCCGGGAGATTCAGGATACTGTTTAAATATAGAATTCATCTCCTTCATCTTTTTTGAAGTGTAGACCAGATCTTTAAATGCAGATATATTTGAAAGCCCTTTAAGTACCATTTTGAATTTAGTAGAAAGAGTTAGTTCGGGAACCAACCCCAAAGTAAGGTCATTAATTTCGTTGGTAGTTAAAAAAGTTTTTATTCCATAGTTTATTACGTCATTAGTTAGAGATTGCAGATATGTTCTAAATATTTCCAAACCAGCAGTTTTCTTTCCATATGCTTCATTGAATTCTGTATTGTATTTCCATAATCCATTGGTGGATGTATCATTTGATTCAATAGATATAGCTGCGTTTTTTCCTGCGAGAATTCCGGAAATTAATGCAGGACCTATTCCTCCTGCACTAAGGGGATTTGGCATTGCCATGCTATCGCCTGCACCCATATATCCATCATATACGAGACTCTCGAGCTGTCTTCTGACTGCTACAGACCATATTCCTTTCCCATTATTATTTTTATTAAATATTTTTATGTTATGGAACATTGGATTCCATTTTAAATATTGATCCATTAAAGATTGTAAGCTGTCTTTTTTACCAAGCTTTTTATTTCTTATCTTTAGACTGGTGGTTTGTATTCCAATTCCAATATTAACTTTATTTCCGCTCTTTGGAAATACCCAACCATAACCTCCAGGAGCCATATTCTGATTAAGATGTATGATAGCATTATTTGGATCGTAATATTGAAGATTTTCTATCTCGGGTTTATCGAATTCTATTATATACCTACCTGAGGATTCTACATCATCTATATCAATATGTTTCTCTATGAATCTGTTATCAGGTAATCTTCTTCGAAGCACTGTTGCAACACCAAGCGCATCTATTACTATTTTTGCCTTATACTCCTTTTTTTGCTTGTTTTTATCGCGTCCGAATATCCCAACTACTTTTTTGTCATCAATCAGAGGTCCTTCTATCTCAAATTGTGAAATATAGTTTGCTCCATTATTCTTCGCTGTAGCAAGTAATTTTGATTCAAATTCCGGTCTATCGAGAATATGCCCTGCTCCTTCAAACATGTATTTGGATTGGAGATCAGGAGAAAATGCGTATACTCCATCCACTTTGGTATCAAGCTCTGGTTGTGAGAAGGTTATTCCGGTGTTTTTAGTTACAAAATTTAAATGTGTGTCTGCAATGGCATCTCCACACACCCACCCCCAATTCGTCTTCTTTCCTACTTCGATTTCTATGTTTCTATCTAGGAGCAGTACATTCAGTCCTTTCTTTGCGGATATAATGGATGCCATAGATCCTGCCATCCCTGCACCTGCCACTATTATGTCATATCTTTCATCGGCCATAAAAACACGCATATAATTTTATATATCTGGATTATATTAAATATGTTGTATTGCAATATCACTATTTATCAGTATATTTAAAAGTTTTGGCATATTTATATGCAGTTGGAATCTGGTATTGTATCTGATTTGTCTGAATTACAATGAAGTATAAGCAGGTTAAATTAATATATATATTGTTATTATAGCACCCCAAAATAATAAATATACATCGTGTAGTTCCGCTATTAAACTTT
>CAZBLA010000041.1:0-7209 GCA_964492665.1 Microcaldota archaeon | reverse complement strand
ATCCCTAGGATTAGTGGAACTATCTCATTTTACCTGAAGGATTCGGAACTACTGTGCAGTCTTCTTTTATCCTATAACCCTCTTACCACCCACTTAATACAATCTATAAAAATTTAATAATATTATGAAAAAGAACTGTTATAGCAAGGTTTATAACATTCTACATTCTAACATTTCTATTACTACGTAGGTTTATTTGCGGTATTGGGTTTATTCAATATAAGGGGATTCGGTATCAGGCTCATACTTGCTTTTGTAGGAGTATTTCTGAATTGAAAAAAGGAAAATGAAGCAGTGATAAAGAATGACATTAAGGGGTGCGGATCTTACCACATTTATACGTGTAGGTTTAATAATGCTTGTCGCATACCTTATAATCTTCAAGTTTAGCGTAGTATTAATCTTAATACTTCTATCATTATCATTATTTTTGGATGCGGGAGATGGTTTTCTTGCACTTAAGCAAGGTAGCAAGAATAAAATCAGCTTATTAAGCTATATTCGCTACATATCCGGAAAAAAATCAAAAAGGATAACCGAGACCAAAAGAAAAATATCAAAAATCGCTCCATGGGGTCCAAGAATGGATATCGCTGGAGACAGAATAACCGAATATACTCTGTGGATCGTATTTACATTTCTACATATACTTCCAATATTTGTGATATTTCTAATTATAATAAGGCACTCCTTCACGGATGCTTTCATGGCCGCAAGAGGAACATCATCACAAGTCTTTTCAAATTTTTCACGTATATTCTACACTTCCAATTGGAGCAGGGCAACAATAAATATATTAAAGTTTGTGACCTTCGCTTATCTCATACTGGTATATATCATGAAATATCCCGTTTATATCGGCTACATACTTGTTGCTGTCCTTGTCGGGTTCATACTTCTAAGAGGTTTTTCAGAGATATATGATACATTCTCTGAACATAAAGCGAATGTAACCATAAATAAAACCTACCCCAATGCCTAACTTCTCACTCCCGATGCAAAAGTAATCATTATACACTAAATTTATAAAAAACCAACTTCCTTACTTCATCTCTAGGCTGTTGACAAATCGACACACGACGTAATAAAATAGGTGTAAATCTTACGATTAATTTCAATATACGAAAGTTAATCTGGGAGCTTGATATACCAAAAAGATCAAATTAGATAAAAATGTTTAAAACCCAACATCCTATTCATTTCATTTTAAAAATAATCTTTCAATACTAACGATCATCTCCAAAACCATGCAATTTATCACGTGATCTTCTATCTTCCAATTTTTTGATATTTCTGTTAGCAACAGTGCTTAAAGATATTCCAACAGATGCTGCAAATTCACTAAGATACCAAAGAACATCACCAAGTTCTTTTATTGTATCTTCCATATCAAGCTCTTTTCCATCCCTAATTACCTTTTTTACTTTATTGGCTATCTCTCCTGTTTCCCCACATAA
Organism: Microcaldota archaeon; assembly: GCA_964492665.1. Classification (GTDB taxonomy): domain Archaea; phylum Micrarchaeota; class Micrarchaeia; order Micrarchaeales; family Micrarchaeaceae; genus JAJYXL01. Next base: position 5,752 of record CAZBLA010000041.1, on the reverse strand, counting down.
TCCTATAGTTACATATCCTAACCTTTCTATAACTGTATCATTTGGAGCCGAATATACCGCATTTAAATGAACTATTGATTGGTATTTATCAAATTCTTTTATTATTTCCTCTTTCATTATTACACCACTACCTATTTTGCAAAATCACAAGTTCAGATCAATAAATCCTTACTCTACTTTCATTCCTTAATCTTCCTAAACCTCTCTTTGTTGTCAATAATCTTATTTGGGATTGCGGGGATTTGAACCCCGACCAGCAGGTTACTTCATATTATAATTATCATACTTCCAGATTATCATCATTGCCATTGGCTCAATTAACTAATAAATATCTGGAGCCTACTGCGCTGCCAAATTACGCTACAACCCCCTTAATAACTATTAATACACTCCTTATTTATAACAGTACCTAACATCTATTATAAATTATGGCGTTTCGATATTATAAAACTTCCGTAAAACTCAATTTGCGGCTAAGGATTTCTCCAATCCCGTTTTGGGATAAATTGACCTATTGATTGTCTATTCTTGCTGAATTTTTAGTTGTAAATCCTTTCCTTTCAATAGAGCTGAACATCATAACAATAAAAGCATTGATCCAAGAACTGAAGAATCAGTAATAATTTACACAATGACAGAATGTTTCAGTCATTTCAATATATAACTTTTCCATAAATCGTACGGTTTAGATACCTTTGGAGAAATCAGACGAAAAAACTATCAGTGCAAAAGATTTTTAAGGAGCGAAACCTCGTAACTAATATATATACTATATAAATATATCTAATTTAAAATATTATCTTTTTTTATTAAAAAACCAGTTAAATAATAAGTTAAATATATATAAATGATATAAAGTATTGAGTTTAATAGAGTATAAGCTATAAAATAAATATCACTATCACTATCGTTTATATACAAGTTTTACTATAATATTATCGTGTTTGGATGGATGGGATTAATATATATAGAACTGAGATTTTCAATAATCTTTCTTTCTCTCAATCATTTATCCATTACACATCACCCCGAATCTCATATAAGCAGGCAACTTTGTTGTCTGCCCCTCTTCTTTTTTTACAAAATACATGTATAAAATAAATAACGGTGGATGAAAATGGAAAATGAACCAACAGAAAAAGAGTATACCTTTCTTAAGGCGTACCTCAGATATAAATTGAAAATGGATCCGAATGCACGTAGCTTCATAAAGAATGGCACAGTAATTATGAAAGGCAGAAAGTATTATTAATACTTCTTCTTTGAACCAAAAAAGAATGCAAGAAGTGAAGATCTATCAAATCTGGTTACATTGCAGAGTAAAAATGTTGATGAAGTTTATATAATGTCAAAGAAACCAGGCATACGTGTAAGAGTAAGCTTCATCAAAGACAGAAAACCCCATGGCTTCGATAATTCTCTGAAGAAATATGAAGGTAAATATGGAAGACTATTGACATACAGGGACTGCCAGATAACACAAAAAGATTTAGAATAGGAGCAATCTTTCCCTATTCCTTTTTCTTGTTACAGGTTAATATTAGCATCCAAAATCCAGACATTAAAACAGAAACAAATACTGCAGAAACCTTTTTAAACCTATCCAGACAAACTATAGTGGTGAATAATATGAATGGTGGAAACGAAGGCAACGGATAAATACTCACTTATCTTTGTTTATATAATCAATTATCTCTTCGTCTTTAATTTCATATTCCCTACTTAACTCTTTGTAATAAGGTATATCTCTAACCTCAAGTTTATTCACACATATACTACCTATTATTACATCTGTTACTACTGCAGACTCTATCTTCTCCGTCTTTGTTATGTGTATTATCTCTTCTTCTATCTTCTCCAGCTCTCCATTGTAATGTATAGGTGCAATAAACAGTGCTCCATAAGGAGCACCCAAATCACCTAATATGGAGAATCTATTGGTCCATAAATTCTTATCTTTCAGCGTGTAAAGAAACCATTCCTTCCTAGAATCTTCAAATTTTGATAGGTTTGTCTGATACATTGTCATTATTGCAAGATAACTGATTGGCGGTTTCCGCATCGATAATGTTGTTCTTCTTATTGTGCCTTTTTTTACCATCTCGTCAAACGTATATCTCGCGATTCCTTTCCCCAATCCACACTTTCTATCTATCTCCTTGAATTGTGTTCTACTATTCCTGTTTAATGCTCTAAGAACAGCATATTCCCTTTTGAATATCTGACCCTGTTTTCTTCTAGACTGTTCTCTTGTTCTATGCCAGACTTTCTTCTCTACTATATCTCTGAAGAATTCGTCTCTAAATGGAACAACCCCATGACCTATAAGAAAATATGATGCACTCCACGATGCCACACGTTTCAAAAATGGTTTTTTCTTCCTCAATCTGTACAACCAATTTTCCAGGGTGAGTGGATTTTCAAACAAAGTGAATATAAAAAGATCATATGGACCTTTTGTTGTTGCAGCGAACTGTACATTTGGCTCATTTTCGAAAATCTTCTTAAGTGTATCTCTGTCTGGTCTTTGCTGATTAAATTTTACGGTTATTATGAATCTGAAGAATCCGAAGTTATATGCTGCTTGTGTATCTATGGTATACTCTATATCAAATCTTTTCTCTAATTTTTTCAGACGATTGTGCACTGTAAGCAGGCTAACACCAAGTGCATCTGCTATAGGCTTTGAAGATCTCCTAGCATTTGAACTAAAGGCAGAAAGTATTATCATATTCTGTCTCTCTTCAATCTCCTTCCTTTTCCTTAATTCTCCGCGTTCCCTACTTCTCATATATCCTTCTGATGTTCTTACCCCAATGGTTTTGTAACTCTTTCTGTGAGGTTTTATAAAACTCCCATTTTGCTCTATCTTGCCTATATATAAGTTGTATGATTTCTTTCGCATCTCTATTTTGTCCAATTTACTAAATGTTTCGTATACATAATAATTCTCATTTATAACTTTTATAGAAAGAGGGTGTTTGTGCATTATTTGCAATTCTTTAAGTGTCTCAAGCACCTCTTTCGGGTAATCTTTCATAATTAATTATTAGACACAAAAACATATAATCTTATATTTATCCTGAATGGAAAATGCACAGTTTCCATAAATGCCACAATATCATACGAGACAATACTTCAAACATGTTATATACGTTTGTTTCAATAATCTGTTTAGCGATTTTATGAAAAAATTTGTGTACCAAAATAAAATAATTTCATTATATATAGAGGATGCAAAGATAAAGAATAAACTCGTAAAAATAACAAAAATCTATGAGAATGATGTTGTAACAATCCTTCCTATCCTAACTAACGGAAACATCCTTATAGAAAACCAATATCGGCCAGTTATAAAAAAATGGATATATGAATTACCGGCAGGACATCTCAACAAAGGCGAAACCTATATAACCGCAGCAAAAAGAGAACTAAAGGAAGAGACAGGATATTCAACAAAAAACATTAGACGAATGTTTGAAACATACCCAGTTCCAGGAATGATAACACAAAAAACGGTCTATTTTGTCGTCAAAATAATACCGGAACGGAAAGGACAGTTTTTGGATGAAGATGAGGTAATAAAAATAAAAAATTTCAAACTTGATACTCTATTAGCTATGATAAAAAGTGGAGACATAACAGACAATAAAACAATTACCGCATTATTATATTACAAACTGATGATGAGAAAATGACTATTGATTATTTTATCTTTTTGTTGATATCGCCATATAATTTGGGAGTAAATCTTTGGGCATTCCATCTAATTAAACTTATAGCAACACCCAATCTAAACTTTTTTATGGCTCTGATGGCTAAATCATATATTATAATCATTCCATTACTCGTAATATACCTATACATTAAAAAAAAAGATATGAATTTATATTCTTTCATAATAGCTTTTTTAGTGTTGTATCTACTATCAGATATAATAAAATTAATTGTCAGAGAACCACGTCCTTGCAACATAAACGAATTATCTTGGATAAACAATATCTCATGTGAAAGTACATTTGGTTTTCCAAGCAACCATGCAGCCGTACTTACAGGATTGCCTATTTTTCTAAAAGGATACAAATTTGTGCAAATATTGTATATAATCTGGGTTATAACAATACTTTTTGGAAGAGTATACCTTGGAGTTCACTATCTGACTGATGTATTTGCCGGCAGCATACTGAGCATAATAATTGTGTATGTTATTTATAAGTATAGGAATAGAATAAATAATACGATCAATAAGATAATCATGAAGATTGCTCCAAAGATAGCACTGAAGAATGATGATTTCTAATGAAAATAAAAAAAATTATTTATATATTAATTGCAGTAATACTAATCGTTCTTGTCGGATTAGTGGTATATCACAAATCAAATGTCTCCAATACAAACCTGGTAAAATTTGATAATCTACCTGTAAATCAACAATATATGAATGGACTTTACAATATAGCGAATAATAAAACACTTGCAAATAATGTAGGAATATCCATTTTTTCCAATTCCGGTTATCATAATATATCCAACAGCCCTCCTATTATCATAAATAACAAACCTACACTGCTCTATGTTGGTGCAGATTATTGTCCCTTCTGTGCGATAACACGATGGAGTATCATATTAGCTCTAATGAGATTTGGAAATTTCAGTAATTTGCATTATATGACATCAAGTGCTTCAGATATATACAGCGATACTCCAACCTTCACCTTCTATAATTCTTCATATAAAAGCAATATTATATCCTTCATAAGTACAGAACTTGCAACAAACAAGATCAATCCTGCAACAAACTATTACTATACACTAGAAACCGCAAACAAAATAGAAAATGATACTTTACACTCATACAACCGTAAGCAGAGTATACCTTTCTTAGATTTTGGAAACAGAAGCGTACAAGTTGGAGCAGTTACAAGCCCAAAGATAATTAAGGGTATGAGTTGGAATCAGATACTTACTACTATGAAAAATTCAAAATCAATGATAACACAAGCAATTATCGGAAGTGCCAATTTATTTACTGCAAGAATCTGTGAAATTACAAACAACACCCCAAAAACACTCTGTGATCAACAGTATATATCCAATTTTAAAAAGTATAACTAACTCACCTTCTTTTATTGGAGTGTTATATTTTCTGAGCAATATGTTACTTACTACTTCTACTATGTCCCATTATCTGTTTTTCAACATTTCTCATTAAAACCATTTGTAAAAACAGATTAATTTATTCGTAGGGCAAGAATACCACGACTTCCGAGTCGTGAATGAATTGCATATTACAACATATGCACAGATAACTTTTACTTACAGACCAATTCGGTCGATGTTTCAATTCTATCAACTATAACTCCATCTTCACCATATACATAAGTGACAAGTTTTAATGCATAATTATTCGGAAAGTTTGTCGAATCCGAATAAATATTTACTTTTTGCGAACGTTTAAAATTTCTTTTTATTATCCCTATCCTCCTCCTCCCTTTGCTGAGTCTTTTATGCGGAGCCAAAGAAAGCGGTTCTTCAATTTCTATATCACTTTCGCACCAGTAATTATACTCCTCATCTAACAATTTAAGTTCTATATTCATCGATATCTCGCTTGTCGTGTATTTTTTTATAATTTCTGGATCAAAATTAATATTTATTTCAACATTCGGCATAATCACACCACCAAAACCATTTTAAATTATTCGTAAGGCAAGAATACCACGACTTTCAAGTCGTGGATGAATTGCATGTC
>CAZBLA010000040.1:0-7503 GCA_964492665.1 Microcaldota archaeon | reverse complement strand
GGAGGTGGGTCAAAAGTTTTCAAAAAAGTGGGTCAGTTTTGGATCAAAAAGAACACGTTTTTAAATAGAGTTAAAACTCATCCATATTGTTTTTAGATTACTATACTCATTAAATGCATATATAGATTTATCTTTACCCATACCAGACTCTTTTATACCTCCAAAAGGCACGGTATTGTCATCATCTCCATAACTATTGATGTGAACTATACCTGCCTCAAGCAATCTTGATACTTGATAAGCTTCATCATAATCATTTGTCCAAATTGAAGCAGCTAACCCATAGTTTGAATTATTTGCTACTTTTAAAGCCTCTTTTATACTATCAACAGTTAAAACTACTAACACAGGACCAAATATCTCTTCTCTTGCTATTTTAGAATCAAAATTTACATTATCAAATATAATCGGATTTATATATAATCCACCCGCTACTGGTATATTATCTATTTGCTTTGTGATGATCTTTGCACCTGAATTTAACCCTGATTTGATATATTCTTCTATTCTATCTTTTTGTTTCTGATTTACTACAGCACCAACTTCGCTATTGATATCTAATGGATTTGATGGTATATATTTATCACTCTCTTTTACTAATATTCCTAAAAACTTATCCTTGATATCTTTATGAATAATCAATCGTGATGATGCAGAACATATTTGTCCTTGGTTGTAAAAAATATTTTTAGCTAATGCTTGGGCTGCTTTTTTAATATCTGTACATTTATTTGATACCATAAATGGACTTTTACCACCGCACTCTAATCCAACTTTTTTCATATTTGATTGACCTGAATATTGAAGTATCTGTTTACCTACACTAGATGAACCTGTAAAAAATATACCTCTTACATCGTTGTGAAGGGCTAATGCTTTTCCCGCTTCATATCCATATCCTGGGACTACATTAAATACACCTTTTGGGATACCTGCTTCTATTGCCAATTGAGCAACTTTTAGAATAGAAAATGATGATTGCTCAGCAGGTTTTAAAACTACAGAATTTCCCATCAGAAGTGCGGGAGTTAGCTTCCATAGTGATACAACCAATGGATCATTCCAAGGAGTAATAATACCTACAACACCCAAAGGCTCTCTTGAAATTGTAGCAAAAGAATTTTTTCTAGGTGCTATACTATTTTCATATACTTTATCAACTGCATTTGCAAACCATCTCATCACCTCTATAGCTTTTGGAATAGAATCATAATAATAGTTTTTGATACTTCTTCCTGTTTCTACTGTATCTAGTAAAGCTAACTCTTCCATATTTTGCTCAATCAAATCTGCAAGCTTTAGTATAATCTTTTGTTTTTCTACAGGTTCCAGATCAACCCATACTCTTGACTCATAAGTTTTTAGTGCAATGTTTACAGCTATATTTATATCTTTTTCATTACAAGCACTAAGTCCCGATATATCTCTACCATCTATAGAGTTTTGTTTTGTGATAATCTTTCTATCTGTTGCATATACATATTTACCATCTATAAAAGCTCTTTTTTCTATCTTTAAGTTTTTAATTTTTTGTTTTATATTTTCAATCATCATTTATGCCTTACTATTTTAATCTATTTGGTGGAATAAAATACATTACTGTTTCAGTAATTCCTTCCGTATAATGTCTTATAAAAATTTTATAATCATTATGCATATTTAAAATTTGCTCTGGAATCTTATACCAATCTTCCGCTTTATGATAAATACAAATTGCTAAAATAGGTTTAAAATTTGATATTAAATTTTTTGCTCCATTAATAGCATTCTGTTCAGCGCCTTCAATATCTAATTTAATAAAATCTACTTTTCCTTGAATAATATTATCTAAAGTATTAACTTTGATTTTTAAACTACCAGCATTACAAATACTGCTTGAAGCATCATCTTCATTAAAAAATACATCACCATCAAAATTAGATAAACCTACTTCAATGAAATCTATATGAGAACTGTTTTGAAGATTTTCTTGAGCTGATTTCATATTTGCTGTAGTTGGTTCAAAAAGAAAAATTTTTTTATAATTTTTAACTTTATCTATAAAAATCATAGTTGTATCACCTATATACCCCCCCCCATCAACAAATACAGGATTGGAAGGTATCTTGTAAAAATCATCTTCAAAATATTGCAATTTTTTATTATTTGAAAATTGATTCATAAATTTTAAATCTAAAGTTATTTTAAAATTCAATATATTTTGAAATATCTCCTGTGATTTTTTATCGGCTAATTGATTGTATATAGAATTATATCTATCTTTGTTATTTAGAAAACCATTTTTAAAGCCATCTATAAATGGAGGTTTTTCTAAATCTAATTTAGAATATTTATAAAAAGCAAAGTAATCTATATTTTTAATACCTAAGCTATTTAATTTATTTTTAGCTGTTTTAGGATAACACGTAGTTACAGATACTATTATTGCATCTTTTGGCAATTCTTTCATTTTATAAATTTTATAAGTTTCGTACAAAGTATCATCAGTAAAATCATCTACAATACCAGCTATATCCAATAAAGATAAAATGCTTTTTGACCATTTATTTCTGCCTAATACAAATCTTTTGTTTTTAGATTCTAAAAATTCTTTACATATATTTTGATCAGTTTCATTTATATAATTAAAATTTTCTAGTTGCATATTTTATCTCCTCTTTAAATAAATCTATCAAATTCTTCTACAACTTTAATATCTTTACCATTTTTAATATCTTCAATAATACCTAAAATCTCAAGGTTTGTTTCATGTCTTAAACAGTGTAAATTTGCACAATATATACTTGGATCTAACCATGTTTTAATTTTCTTTCGTTGATTAGAATCCCATAACTCTTTAAAATTTGTAGTTTTAGCGTCTCCTACATTAAATTGGTTTTTACCTCTCCAATACGGACATACAAATGTACCTACTGGTGTAACTAAAGTTCGAAGCTCTGTAGCTGGACATGCTGTGTAAGTTTTATTCTGTTTCTCTTGAACACCACTTAATGATGCATCAAGCGTTATAGCTTTTACTATATTGAAATTTTCATCTACTAGTGGAGACAATCTATCCAATTCTGTTTTAATCTCTTCAAGCCTTTGATCGGAATGTTTTACTAAACTATGAGCTACATCATTTTTGTAGTTATAGCTAGGTTTGATCTCAAAATAATCACATCCAATATCTTTAGCTAAAACAGCAGCATTATATACCTCATGAATATTTGATACTATTCCACCACCCTCAACTTCGGTTCTTATTAAAAATGAGAATCCCAATTTCCCTTTTTTAATTTTTGCCAATTCTCTCATATTTTCAACAATATAATTAAACTTTGAACCACCACCTTTTGTAGGTCTAAGTATCGCAAACATCCATTCACTTGCCGCATCCATAGATACTCTAGTCCAATTTGAATACTCTGCAATCTCTTCCATATATCGATTTATAAATGTTCCATTTGTAGTTATTCCCACGGATATATCATTTTCTCCAAAATATTTTATTAACTCTCCTGAAGCTGGATGAGCTAATGGCTCACCACCACCTATAAAAATCACACCTCTAACACCACTATTTTCAAATTCTTTACCTAATTCTAATAATCTTTCACGAGAAAAGCTATTTCCAGTAGCAATAATATCTTCACTAATACAACCAGGACAAGCTAAGTTGCAAACTGCTGTTGGATCTAATTCTACTATCAAAGGTGCACTTGTACCTTTATTCCAATCTGTAGTTTTTATTTTTTCTATTACAAAATTTTGGTGTAGTTTTGTGATTATATTCATCTTTTTAATTTTATTCATCTCTTTTTTTCCAATTAGTCAATTAAATCCCATTTAATTGGTGTTGCCCTATTTATATCTACTTTAGCCTTTCTTCCAATAATTACTTCTAAATATTTTGGAGGTATTCCTTCTCCAGGTCTTTTTGACATAACATTTTGCTTTGTTATTAATTCACCTTCTTTTATATCTTTAACCGCAAAAAGGGTTCTTCTTCCAATCCTTCCAATTTTCATTCCTCTAGTTAAGTCATAGGTAATTGATCCAAGTGCTTTTTCTACATCTCTAATAGAATCAACCATAGCCTTAAATTCATCCGGTACCAATGAAAAATCCTTGTCTGTACTATCTATATCTTTTGATAGGATGAAATGTTTTTCAATCACTCTTGCACCTAAAGCAACTGCAGCAATAGGGGAAGATATTCCTAAAGTATGATCAGAAAGACCAACTTGAATATTAAACATATCTTTCATATTAGGTATAGTTTTTAAATTCACATCTTCTAATAGAGTCGGGTATGCTGATGTACATTTTAATAATATAATTTGATCGTTTCCAACACTTTTACAAGCAGCAATAGCATCTTGTATTTCACTTAATTTTGCTATTCCTGTTGAAATTATTATAGGTTTACCTTTAGAGGCTGCATATTCTATTAAAGGAATATCTGTGATTTCCGGTGAAGCAATTTTGTAAGCTGGAATATTTAAATTTTCTAAAAAATCTACAGCTGTAGCATCAAAAGGTGCAGAAAAAAATATCAATCCTATGCTATGTGCATATCCTTGTAATTCTTTATGCCATTCCCATGGTGTGTAGGCTTTTTTGTATAAGTTATACATGTTTTGACCATCCCACAAAGTTCCATGATTAATCTGAAAACATTTATTATTTGAATCTATAGTTATGGTATCAGGAGTATATGTTTGAAGTTTTATAGCATCTGCTCCAGATTCTTTTATAGCTTTGATTGTCTCTTTTGCTATATTTATATTATGCCCATGGTTGCCACTTAATTCAGCAATTATAAATGTTGAAGAGTTATCTGATATTTCGAAAGTATCTATTTTTATACTATTCATTGTTTCCCTCGTACATATATTAATTTGTCAATATTATCTATAATGTTTTTTTCAAATACGATTATAACTATAGATACTAAAACATTTGCTTTTATCAATTTATTTTTATCATAAATATTAACCTGTTTCATAACTTTTATATTTTTGTCTATAAATATATCATCAAAAATACATTCTTTGGATGAAAGCACACAATATCTTATCAATTTTAAATTCTTATTTTTTAATAATAATTGTTTTATATTATTAGTTTTACCTAAATAACTATTAACTATTGCTTTAGAATATTCAACCCCATCACTAAGTTCTATCAAGGTTGGGAAAAGATCTCCAGGGATCCTTCTTGTTACTTCCAAAATATTAGCAATGTTATTTTTAATCATAAATTGTACATGAAGTAATCCATCTTTTAGCATAAGAAATTTAGCAATCTTTTCTAGATCATGATCTAATATTTTTACTAATTTATCCTCTAAATTAATACCAAATGTTGTGGTAACATAATAACTCTTTTCAAGCTCTTGAGCCATAAAACTATACACAATCTTTTGATTCTGGAATATTACCGAATAGGCATATAAGTTACTATTAATAAACTCTTCAATTAATACATTCTTATTATTAGATTCTTCTTGCGCATTTCTTATAGAATATGTTAATTCATTTATATTGTTAGCAACACTAATGCCTCTACCACCTGAAAGGTTTAGTGGTTTTACTATAACAGGGAAAGAAAATAAACTATCGATAGTATTTGTAGATATTTCCTCAGGTACATTTACTTTTAATTCCTTACAAAGATTTTTAAATAATGTTTTTGTATGCAATCTTTCCAACACTTCAGCTGAGTCATAATTAGATTTTTTTACATACTTTGATAATTTTACAACCAGCAGCATTGGCAATTCTCCACTTCCTGGTATTACATAATCAATATTCTCATCTTGAATTATTTCTTTCAACTTTTCTTCATCAGCAAAATTTATTTTATAATTTTTATCAGAATATTTATACCCTATATAACAATCTAAATTTCCAACTGTTATGGTAAAATAGCCTAATTCTTTACATGCCGTGATTAATGGTATATCTCTATGGCTACCACCTATTATAAGTATTTTTATTATGATTTCTCCTTATATAATTTTATTATATCTCTTGATATCCTATCTGCTCCATGACCATCAATTAATAATTTGCCTAATTTTGCTTTTTCCTTATAAAATTCATAGTTATTAATATAATTATTTAATAAATTTTCTACATGTTTAACTAAATTTTTATCATCATAATTCAAATATTGGCATATAAAACCTTTTTTTACAAATTCATTTATTCCTTTTTCCTGATTATCTATTACTTTAATTGCTATTGTCGGTATAGCTAAATATGATAATTCATAAAGAATTGTACCTCCAGATGATATTGCTAAATATGAACTTGATATCAATTCAGCTAAATAATCCCAATTAGGATTTAATATAGGAATAATATTGTTTTTTTGTTCTATTTTTTTAAATATAGATTTATTTGCTGTTACTATATTGAAAGTAAATTTAGAATATTTTTCATAAATAGGAATAAATTTGGTAGAAAGTTCTCTGATATCTGTACCCCCAAACATAACAATAATATTATTTGATTTAATTTCTGATCTATTTTTAATGTTTTGCCTAATTGGAAAATATTTAATACCAAACAATTGTTTGTTTATTCCATTAGGTTTAGCTTCAATTGCAAATTTAAGCAATACTGCATTTTTAGAATATATAGGAATATTGCCATCATCAATATACACAAAAAGTTTAATCTGCTTTTCAAGATTATTCCATATATCTTTTGTTAATGAATAACTATCAACTAAAATAATATCAGTAATAATTTTAAAATCTTTTGATAACCAATTTTTTTTTGTATATTTAATTTTATTAAAAAGTTTTATACTTTTATTTGATTGAACAATTAATTCTACATTAGATGATATATTTAAAAAGCCTTCATAAATTGCACTACACCGTATTAAATGGCCAAGTCCAATTTTTTCATTCGCTTCTGTTAATATAGAAATTTTCATATATTTTGAGTGTTACTAGAAGAATTTTTTACATGTAATCTTAATGTCGCTAAAAACTTATCATCATCTTTGCCTAAAATTGGTTCTTTGGTGTTATAAATAAACTCTTTTGTTTTACAATCAAGAGTTAACGTGTCCGCGGTATATGTTTGTATCTTTATAGCATCAGCGCCGCATTTTTTGGCCTCTTTTATAATTTTTTTTGCTACATCTAAATCATTACCGTGATTTGCTGACATTTCGGCTATAATGTATGGCTTATAGCCATCTCCTATCATTTTGCCATCTATTTTAAATGTTTTATTAAACATTTTTATATCCTTTTTCAAATTTATTCGTATTTCTTTCTCGTCTATCAAAATAATGTTTGGCGAAAATTTTTTCATCAAAAAGTCTAAAAACTCCTCATCTGTTTTAAGTTTATTGACAATAAACTTTAATCCTTCTTCTTTTAATCTTTCGGCAGCATATCTATCGTTATTTATCGCACAAATCACATCTATATGGGCTTCTTTTAAAAAAGTTGTTAGAGTTATCATTCGTGACAAATGCCCAAGCCCAATTTCTGAT
>CAZBLA010000039.1:0-7590 GCA_964492665.1 Microcaldota archaeon | reverse complement strand
CTGAAAGTTCACAGCCCTTACTACATCATTATTGTTCAATGCAAGATTTATGAGGGCTCCGAGCTCATGGTCATTGACGCTCCTTATAACTGTAGGCACAAGCACTATTCCGAGATTTGCCTTTCTTGCTGCCGCAAATGTGAGAGGCACTTCCCAATGGTTTTTCGGATTCGCGCGCTTGCTTACTCCATCGCAGCTCATGTAGAGTACGCTTGCCCCAGCATACTTTGCCTTCACTGCCAGATCTGGATTGAGACCCATGACTATTCCGGTTGTGTTGAGCTGTATCTGATCAAAGCCTGCCTTCTTCGCATGAGCTATCACTTCCATTATCTTAGGATGGAGCATAGGTTCTCCTCCTGTTAATTGGATAGCGTTCGATGGTATTGGCTTTTGGTTTCTTAGATTGTAGAACATCTTATCAAGCTCAGGAATGCTCGGTTCATATAAAGATTCTCCCTCTTTAGCATAGAAGAAACAATACCAGCAGCTCAGATGGCATCTATTTGTTATAACCACATTGGCCAGTCCTGTGTGAGATTTATGCCTCTCGCATATTCCGCAGTCGAAAGGACAGTTCGCGCCTTTTGTCTCAGTTAGATAATTAGGATTGTCGAATCCTCTTCCGAAATAGTTATATCTGCGCATTTTCATGTACATGTCATAGTCTTCCCAATATTTTTCCACTGCCCATCCATGTTCGATGCAGTGCTTCCTGATCATCACATTCTCTCCATCTTTGTATATGATGCCATCAACAAGAAGTTTGCATTCGGGGCATACCGTTTTGGTCATTTCGATTACAGGCATAGCCTCTATCTCTTCTTCGGTTCTGTGGTATGGGGCAAGTATTGGATTTTCTTTTAGATTGGATTCTGCTTCGTCCGTCTGTTGAGGCATCATATTGTTCAGTGCCTTCCTGACATGTTCAGAATGTATATCAATAGTATCACTATCTTCAACTTTTTCTCTTTCTAACTGCGATTTTAAACTTGAATCCTTATCTTTTGGATTATTATCCGACATTTTTTAACACCTATTACTGAGTTGATTCAGAAATGAAAGGTATTTAAAGTATCATGAAACAGAAATTTACAAAATTTCAATAATTGTATTTTTTCTTTATTAGTTCTGGCTGGAATGGGGGTTTGGAATCAGTCCCGGAAGATTTGTTTGACAGATTGGACAATATCTTTTAATTTTAAATTTTACAATAGTGGAGTTCATCCATCTTTTTATTCGTAGGGCAGGAATACTGCGACTTTCAAGTCGCAGAAGAATCACATATTACAATAACTCAATAATCCTAGTTTTCAGAATGGAAAAAAATGCAACCAAAACATGCAAAAATCCTGTAACTATGCGGCCGAACACGCCAAAGTTTTTTACATTATAAACTTCGGAGTATCTATATAAATTACACAAATATATGTGTAAATGCAGAATATACCATATGTATGAGATAAGGGCATACAAGTTTAGGATTCACCATGATGACAAACGACAGTCTGGGATAAACAAGGAACTAATCTTGGCGAAACGACCCTACAACAAAATACCCGAAAGGATAGAATCCAAATATAAAAAGGACAAGGATCCCGATATAAATAAGGCTGAAAGTGCTGGTATGAAAATTATAAGAATTAATTCAAAGAATACTGCAAACGAATGCAGCAACATACAAAACATGCAGTTCAAAGAATATACCTATGATCTACTGCAGGGCATGCAGGAAGCTACCGCTGAAGAGTTAATAACCCCTACATTCCAATAGGAAATGTAATCTGTATCAAGGAATCGAGTACCGATAAAACACGGTCCTTTGCGAATGCAGTGATTGCACGGACGCAGAGGAAGCCCATACGTAAACGTATGGGGAGGTCAACTCTTCCCTAAAGGAATAAAAAGATTTCCAAACAATCTATACAATATGGAAGAACTAAAACAAATACAGATTGCCGAACCCAGCATACATACATTTACGACAAATGGACGACTTATTGGAACATTTGAAGCAATGGCAAATAGATTAAAATCATTGAACATGTTTGAGATAACATACGAATCCAAAAAACTCATACTGATAAATGTTGAAAGTAGGGATATAAAGAAAAATCCATATATCTTTTTCATAATAACTTTCACTGACAAATCTGTAAATGTAGAATATTCAGTAGCACCTGATTCTAGTGAAAAATTAAGAAGATTATTCATAATCAAAACTCTTACGGGAATCCTATCTTTCGTCACAGACAATTATGCCATAGATAATTCCGAATTTTATCAGCAGATAGATTCTTCCATAGACAGCATCCTTCAGTCTTTATCACAAAGTTACAGTTCACTTTTTAGCAATTATGATGCAATACTCGACGAATACAAAGAAATAAAGAAACTCAATATAGAACTGATGAATTCTAATAAAGTACTGATAGCACAATCAACAAAACTAACCGAAGAGAAAGACCTATTCAAGGAGAAACTGGATAAACTTGAGAAATATTCCGATGAATCTCTGATGGTTATGGTACAGGATTGGATAGAATCACACAATAACACAATAGATATTGGTGAATTTTCTAAAGATTATATCCTACCACAACCAAGAATAGAACAGATAATAAATAAAATGGTTTCTCTCGGATATATAAAACTTAAGGGATAATATGCGTTACAATGCAATAATAAAAAAAAGAGTCAGATATGTCAGGATATTTACTATCCTAAATAGATTAGGACCAAAACCTAATATCCTCACAAAACTTATAATGCGATTAGCATCCAAGATGACTAAAGAAAAGGATAAAAACCAATAGAGAAAGGAGATCATGTGGCTGCATCCAAGATTAAGATAAATAAAAAGATACTACTTGTCCTACTTATACTATTCATTGTATTTGTAGGTATATTTTTATACATGTATTTTTTGATATTATCCTTAAAACCCATTTCATCAAAATATATACAACCAGCACTTTCAGCTAATCTGACTACATACGGCATATCCTCGTATGATAATGGCAATTATTGGGTGCCATATTCACTGATATCATATAATGTAGCGAATGTTTCATCCATCTATCTCAACACCACTTTTTTCAAAAATCCTTTACCCGCCTCTATATTTGTATTAAATCCATCAGAGTGTTATAAATGCGGCAACTATCAAAGGACGATATCCGAATTTTATAAAGATCTGAACAAGTTCGGGATACCCAATTCTATGAATAGCACAGAAATATCCAAATCTGATCTGAATACCCTCCCAAAAGATTCAATACTTGTGGTGCTTAATGGATATATGCCAAGCTATATGTTTAGTCAATATCTAAATACAAACATAACAATTCTGGACAATCTCCTGAATCGCGGAACAAATATATTATATGTAGGCAGAAATTTCTCTATCATGCTTAACGGTTCTAAATTAATCCCTAATAATGACACACCATCCTATCTACAAACAATCGACAATCCTAGAATTGTTAATACCTCTGGATTCTATCTAAAGAAATCCAATTTTAAATTCACAAATGGGTACACTTATGGTCCATTCACATACATAAACGTATATAACGGATCCATAGTGGCTTTTCCTAATGTTCTGAATGCATGGAGTTCTCCAAATGATTCTGGATATGATCTTGCAAGATCTGTATCACAACTTTTCTGGTTTCCACAATACTCCCACTTATCAAGAGAAATAACACCCATATCAAATAAATCACGCTTGTTCATACAGCTGAAAACACCACTGATACCATCATTTTCTAGTTTTAACAATCATTCAATCTCCCTTTCCTCAATGAATCGAGGATATTTACGTACTATACTTACAACAAGCAAAAATTATACATTAGGTAAAAATGTTATCTATAAATATCTATTTTATAAACCAAATTATCATCCGAAAGGAGCATTCTATATGGATTCGAAAATAATTCCGGGATTACCAACAAAACTGACAATCATGGTTTCTCTCGGAAACCATACCACAAATCTTCAATCTCATATTTCGATATATAATGATACCTCAAATGACATACTAAATATCGGACTTTCTACAAAATCTAATATAAAAGGTAATTATACTTTTATACTGCCAAGAATGTACTTTGAACTTCCACCAGGAAACTATATCGCAAAAATAAAAACTATAAATAACTTTACATATGCAACTGCTGCATTCTACATACCTCCACTGAAAATACTTTTCAGTGGTATAAACCATACGTTGGGACTACTCGATTTTACTATGACAATGGGAAATACATCACTTTCTAATATAAATTATACGGCAACTCTGAATGGAAAATACAAACAGAACGGAACACTGATGGGCGGACAATTGACATACATTCTTCCGAAAGGTTCGTCACTTCCTTCAGGACGCATAGTTTTTAAATTCAACATGCTATCCAAAACTTTTCCATTTATCTTACACAATACTAACAATGGACCAATATCAAACACACAAATAATACTCCTCGGTGTAGTGGCTGCTGTGGTGCTCGCGCTAATTACTCTAATAAAAGCACCATTGAGGGACGACTTTTATATAGACGTCCCGGAATTACCACCGCACAAAACCACGAACATCCAACTGGAAAAGGAGTCTGTAGTCTCAACATTTAACAAACTCAATTCCTATTACCATTGGAAGTATATGCCTCTCTCAGTAATAGAAGTACGGGCAGCAATATCAAACTATATAAGACATAATAACATGCCTGTAAACCTTACGCTCAATAATGTGGATATGCTGCTTACACAACTCATCGGAAATGGCGACGTCGTAAGCGCCGATAATTTATATATTCCAAAAAGATGGATAGAAAGAACAGGCCATGATATAATCTATTTGGCAACATTCAAAAAGCTGAGAATGTTTTTAGTAACGCATGCTATACTATTCACCGATCTAGACACGAGCGATGAAGCAGATATGGTCATATCCATACATGGAGAAAAACATCTAATAATCATAAACTCATATACCTCAAAATTCAAAAAGATCCCGGTGAAGAAGAACACAATAACCTATCTGGTATTCCTCAACCGAATGGAATTATACGACTTCTCGGAGAAATTAAGGAATTCAATGTCGGAAGAAATTGAAGAGTTTAGAATATACAAATCTACAGAATATATAAAACTTATTGATGCGGATAATCCCAATGAGATAATATACTAATCATCAATCTGTTCCGATTCTTTTATCGCTTTCGGATAATACGTAAGTATAAGACGTTCAAGTTCCTGCTCTATCTCCTTATCATCCGTTCTTGTCAAATAACCCAAATCAATAGACAACTGTCGTGCATAATTCATAAGTGTTTTATATCTTGTTTTCGCTACTTTGGTTTTCTGCTTTCCATTCAAATAAATCTGCAGTCCACGTGCAGCATCCATAAGCCCTAACCGTATCTCAGCTACTATCTCTTCCTCTTTTGCTATTGCCTCCTTTCCAACTCCTGAATAAGGGATATAAACAGATGAAACATTGACAAATATGCTTACTGGTTTGTTATCAAGATCTATCCCATATCTCTTCCATTGTATTCCTTTTATGGCTATTGTTATTGCACAGCTTCCTGCATCAAACAAAAGGGGCACCCTATTCGCAAATCGCATTATGTTTCCTGAATATTCCTCATTTCCTGTCTTTTTACCGCTCCTTCCGCCGTATGAGATAGCAGTTTCAACAATGAAAGATATTCCCCCATGCAATATCTGCGGCTTTCTTTCCACTATATACAATGTTTCGGGATTCAATATACTCTCTACCGCCGCTCTTATCTGCTTACTCCCTATGGAGCTTATAGCTGTAGAGTCCGGAGATATCCATTTGACTTTTCTAAATGCCTTTATAAGGATTCCAGCATCATCCCATGTGACTTCCTTAGGCCTCTTTTCAAGTATTTCATCTCCGACAATCTCCCTTAACTCCTCAATCTTCTTCGTGCTTACTCTTGCAAACGTTTCTGCAAGAAACACAGAAGTTTTTTTACTACTGCTCACATGTGCAAACTCCATAAGATCGTTTATGGAAAGTCCAAGAGGATGCGATTTGACCGTTTTGGACGGTCGCGGCATAGATTCACTAGCTCTCAGGAATATATAATCTTTACCATCAGGAGCCGTGAACCTTATGTCAACATGTGGATTTGCCAAAGCTGTCCTTTTTAGATATTCATAAACACTCCTATCACTATTCTCGTATCTTATTCCATCAAACTCTGCTTTTATGTACAATCCTCTATCTATATTTGTCAGTCTGACAAAATTCTTAACTATCGGTTTATTCGTAGTTGTGTCTATTGATATATCACACCTGTATGACTCATTCCCTGTAGAAGATGTCACATTTACTGGTTTTCCTGTAGTCATCTGCGAAAAGAGAGTGCATCCTGCAGCGCCAATACCTTGCTGTCCTCTTTGCTGCTTGGATATGTGGAACTTGGTTCCTGTGAGTATGGTTGCCAATGCTTTTCCAATATACTTTTTAGGAATTCCAGGTCCATTATCCCTCTCTTCAATTGAATACCCCTCTTCAGACATCTGCTTTATCACAACTTCTATAGAAGGAAAAATTCCTGCTTCTTCACATGCATCTATAGAATTGGAGACATATTCATGCACTATAGTGACCATAGAATGTATCTTTCCGGAATATCCCAACATCTGTTTATTCCTCTTAAAAAATTCTGCTATAGAATGCTCTTTGAAACCTTTGAATATATCTTCTGCATTCTTCTCCATAAAAACACCCTCACTACAACAATCCTCTTTTCTCAGAAAGTAAAGACATCTTCCTTAAATCCTGGAACATACTTCTTCTTTCGAAATTATTTTCTGATAATTATGACTAAAATCAAGTTTACTCCCATTATAACTGTTGTCCACTATTCTTTCTCTACTAACTACCAAATCATTTTTTATGGATTCTGTGGGTTGCATTCATCCTGATGTAAGCCGACCTATGAGATCCACCTTCTATCACTGTTTTAATTGCTACCTCGGCCTCCTGCACTGCATCTATATCCCCTATTATGCTTATAGTATCACCATATATGCTTATGTTTGCAGAGCTGACTTCTTCCATATGCAGTTTGGCCCTTCCATCTGTGCCTATCAATCTGGCCATTATCCTTTCTCTCCTGTCTTTATTCCTAGCGAACTCCTTAAAATTTATTATCTTAAGATAAAACCTATCGTCCATCAATTTGCATGCTTCCTTGACACCGAATCCTCTACCAAAAGCTGAAATTACTTTCTTGGCCAAATACTCCGACAATACTTCCTTGCCGTCCAATCTAACATAATTCCCTTCTTTATCAAATAAAATTTCGCATCCTGTCTTTAGTTTTAGCTCTTTCAATCGACCGGAATTCTTTCTAAGTGCACGTATCCTGATTTTTGGTATATATATTTCTTCCAATGTACTCTCCTTCTATCCTATTGTGGCATCCTCCCCTGCTTAGAAGTATGTCCTCTGCGGATTGCAGAGTATGTTCTCGGTTCTGCGATGTAGCCTTGCGATAGTTGTGTCGTATATCTTCCGAGCGCAGCTTCCTGCATGCCCTGCAG
>CAZBLA010000038.1:0-7932 GCA_964492665.1 Microcaldota archaeon | reverse complement strand
TGCCCAAAACTTACGGATATATAAATAATAAAAAAAAACAAATTGTACATTTCAAAGGTTTTGAAAGCAATAATTTTTCATATAAAGAATTAAAAGAATTAATACTTGGAAAGGTTGATAAATTAGAACAGACAAAAGATAGAGTTTTAGGGTTCAAAGAAAGCCAAAGGCGTATAAATGGAATAAAATATTTTTCAGGTAACTACTTAAAGGTAGCTACTCAAACAAAAATATTGAAGTCAAAATATACAAGGCGGAAAATAGTAAAAGATAAAGACAGCATATTTATAACAACACCTTTTATGAAATATGAAATTACAAAATAGGTCATTATTTATTCAAGGATTATTTATTGCCTTTACATAATCTTATTAACTTGTTAACTTAACAACGTAACAATTTAATAACAAAAGAAAGTAAAACCGTTCATTGACATACTGGTAAGAGGTTTGAATAACCGATAAATAAATAAATTCAAAAAAAATATTTTTTAACAATTTAATAATAAGGTAAAAATAATGAAAAAAAATAATATTGATATTGAATACGAAATATTAAAAATGATCAGGCATACAAAAACTGAAACATTAAAAAAAATATTATGGAACGCTTTAAGGCGTGAACATAAAAAAAATAAAAGAGGTTAAAAAATGAAAACCATAAAAGAAATTAAAAACATAAAATTCCGATTATTAAAAATTGAAAAGAATAAGGTTCATTTTTTTCAAGGAATGAATCTTGATGACGGGGCAATAAATATCAAATTTATAAAAGAGTTTTTACCCCGTTTTAATAAAATTTCTCAAAAAAAAATAAATGAATATTTAGATAAAGAGGCATTAAAATGAAAAGTAATAGTTTTGAAAAAAAAGTTAAATATGGGGAGTTACCTTCATTAATATTATCAAAAAAAGATATTAAAGAGAGTTTTAATTCTTATAATGATGACGATCTTAATGATACATACATTTTTTATCTTCGTCGTTTGATTATAGATATCGACGAAAAGATAAAACAATTAGTTAGAGAAGGGGGTTAAAAATGAGACTAAACGACTTTTACGAATTCGATATTGAAGTACATCGAATTTATAACGAATATTCACACATATTCTTAGCTGCAAATGAAAAAAAAGCAATTAGGGATATCCAAACATTTATTAATTCTTTAGATGTTTGGAAAGCTGATTTACAAAAAACACTTAACGAAATGAATGTTTATTGTGAAATGAAAATAAAAAAAATAAAAAAGGTGTAAAAATGAAAAAAGAAATAAAAGAAAATAAGACAATTGTAAGACTTGAAAATAGTCTTATAATAAAAAATGGTTATTTGTACGCTAAAACTGAAATTTTTTTAAGTCTAAAAGATGACGGTTCTAATCATATTTTAGATGTTCTACAAAACGAGGATATCAGTTTACTAGGGATAAAAATGGAATATGATGCCGGAACATTAAATGAAGATAAAAATTATCGTTCGTATTATAAATACGCTGAGTTCAATTTCTCTGCTATGGAAGCAGCAGTTAACTGGCTTCAAACAAAAATGGATGAATGTCTGAAAACGATTGATAATATTTTATTAATAAGAAAAAAAATCGAAAGTGATCTCAAATTTTTGCACTATCCACACATTCTAAAAAAATTCGAAATAAGAAAGGATAAAAAGAAATGAAAAAAGAAGTAAAAAATAAAGTAAAAAAAGAAGTAAAAAATAAAGTAAAAAAAGAAGTAAAAAAAGAAGTAAAAAAAGAAGTAAAAAAAGAAGTAAAAATGGTACATTCTTTTTCACTCGATATTAATAATCTCGAGTTTCTAAGAAAAAAAGCTAATCAAAAATTTCAAAGTATGAGTATGTATCTAAACGACATACTCACGGATAAAAGGATTTAATTATGAAAAAAATAATAATTGAAATTAATCTTGATAAAGATAATAATTTAGTAATAAATGATTCAAAAATAAAAGGATGTATATTAGAAAATAAAAATATAAGGAATAGTTTTTGTATATATGTTCCTGAAATATACATATCATTTTTGAAAAGATTTATAAAAATAATTGAAAAGGAAGTATGGATATGAAAATGAAAAAAGAAAATATAAAGAAGTATAAATATGTTTACTGGTCTGCCGATAAAATCGGAGATCAAGTAAGCGGAACTTTTAAGGGTTTTACAGAGGATAAATTTGGTTTAAATATACTAATAGATAATAATTTAATATCTATGAATAAAAAAAGTCTATATAACGTAATCAAACTTAATCGTAATAAATTTATAAATGATAAATCATACATTACGATTAAATATGAAAAGACCTTAAAAATTCAAGGGCAAAAAAATGCCCTAAAAATTTATCAGGTTTACCTTAATAACGTATTATTACCGTCCACATTTGAACCGGTAATAATTGAATCGGATCAACTTGGTAAATATTTTATAGAAGAGTAAAATCTTATAAGTTATAAAAATTCTAAGCCACATGCAACCCAAAAATTTGTGTGTGGCTTTTTTTATATTTTTATTCGTTATTTATACTAAGATTAAATCTAAATAAAGATAAGGAATAAAATGAAATTTACCTGGTTAACACAAATAGTAATTGAAGCATTCAAGCCTTTTTTGGGATTAATATCAAACGAAATTAAGTCTCAATTAACGGATTTTATTATAAACTTGTATAAAAATGCAGAAAAAACACCTAACGTATGGGATGACATGTTCGTTAAATTATTAGCAGATATATTAAGTATTAAACTTGACTAATAGAATGAAATTTGACTTTTTTGATACCGGATTAATTATTTATGTAATTTCACTGCTTTCAGTTGGTATTACGATAGGTGTAACTTATGGACGGCTAGAAAAACGAATATCAATATTAGAAATTTACTTAAAAGATATTAATAAGTTATTAAATAAATTAATAAATAAGGACTATTATGGAAAGTGAAGTAATTCAAAAAAAAAGCGGAGATGTGATAGTAATATGTGAATGTGGAAACATACACACACTACATTATAACGACGAAACAGAAGATATAGAAATTAAAACTAAATATCAAAAAAAACAAGAGGCAAAAAAAGATGACACAAAAGCCAAAAATGATGACACAAAAAGAGAGCAAAGAAAGTCCGTTTTCTATTGATGAAAAGGAAACTATACTCAGTGATTATAGAGACGAAAAAAATGAAGTTGAAGAGAAACAACAGAAAAAGAAAAAAAAGACAAAAGCAGAAATAGAAGAGGAGAAAAATTACGATAGACAAGCGGATGCATTCGCCCAAAGTTCAACCGTTGCGGTGCATTTAGGACTATCGATGTTACTTGAAAGAATGCCTAAACCTCGTCCACTTGATCAAAGTGAAATTGTTGCTTTTGATAGTGCTTTTACAGATTTAGCAAAAAAATATTTTAGTACTTTTCAGAAGTTCGGAGAAGAGATTAATTTTGTGATTGTACTTTCATTTTTAATTTTTACGAGGTTGGATATTGGACAAAAGAATACAAATAATATTCGGAAAGACGGGGACGGGAAAGACGACGTTCGTAAAGAACCTGATAAAAAATGAGAATAGATTAATAATTATTGATTCACTATCAGAGTACGAGGGTGTTGTTTGTGAAGACTTTGAAAGTTTTTATGAGTATATTAATTCAAAAGAAACATTTCAAATTTGTTGCCGCTTTCGTAATGATATAGATATTGAATATGTATTTAAAATTATTAATGTTCTTAAAAATATTGTACTTGTAGTTGAAGAGGCGGAAATATATATTAATCCAAAAGCTCAATCGTCTAATTTTCTATATTTGTGTAAATATGGTAGGCATACAAATATTTCAATCGTGGCAGTAGCTAGACGAGGGGCGGAATTGAGTACTAATTTGAAAGCTCTTTGTAATAGAATAATAAGCTTTAATCAAACACTTCCGATTGATCTAAAATTTATGAATGAAATCGGATTAAATGATCTTGATAAATTGAAACAGTTTGATTATAAAATTATTGATTATTAAAAAAGGAATATTGAAATGAGTAAATATATGCTTAAAAGTGAGCACGGTCATAGAAAAAAACGTAAAAAAACAGGTAAGAAAAAATATGTTTTTACAGCAGCTCGTAAAAGAGCCCTTGCACATGCAAGAGCGGTTAAAAAGAAAAAAAGATAAATAAAAAATAATAATTGTTAATAACTTAATAGGATAAAGTAATGAATACTAAAACATTTATTTGGTCAACAGTAGTAGTCATTGCCGGTATACTGGTTTATAATTTAGTTGTAAGTCCGCTACTGGCTAAAACAGGTTTATAAGATGGAAAGTAAAATAATAGTAGGTGTTGTTGTTACGATCATATCATTATTTATTTATGAAGTAATATATCACTTATTTTTTTCAAATATAAAGGAATTAGAATTATGAAACTTCTTAAACAAGAAACACTTTCAAATTTACAGTTAAACTATAATGTATCAAGAGGTCAATATGGTTTATTCATTATTCGTTTTACAGGTATAAACGCAGCCGCTTCGGTAGTTGCTTTAAGTGATCTAGGGAACGTTATATTGAATTGGAATGGGGAAGACATTATAAATGTTGACTTTGAGTTACTAACTCAGTTAGCTAATGAATATGGTGGGTATATTGAAAGTACACCTGGTGCTGTCGGTACGGCTTTTGCTTATTCATGTATAATACCGACATCGGCATGGTTCGACCCTAAAAATGTCTATGATGTAGGCTTATCTGATAAGGCATTTTTCAAACTTGACTTTCCGAATGTGCTTACAAATGCTGCTTCCGGAAGTGTGTCAATTTCAGGTTTACCACAAAAAGGTATTCAAAGCTATTTTTATAAAATTTTATCAAGAACAGTAGTATCCGGCGGTGCTGGAATTATAACCGATACTATCGTCCAAAATAATATTATAAATTTATTTATAAAGAATCCGGCAGCGTTAACCGATTCAATTCAAATATTAATTGATAATGATGTAAAAATTGATGGATCTGTACCTGTGGAACTTGCTTATGCTAATTGGACTCATTTAGTTGAAGCGGCGGGTAATTTTTTAGCAATTGAATTTGCCCCCTCTAAAGACGTTAGGGAAGCAATTTCAAATATGTTAACGTATAAATATAATTTTATAGCCGCAGGCAATTTACAGCAATATTATGCAGCTATTGAATTTTCACAGACGAAACAAGAGCAGTCATTAGCAGCTCTGAGGAGTTAAAAATGAGTACTTCGAATCAAGAAACAAAATATTTGAATTCTCTAGGTGATGTATACATTGAAGCGGCAAACAAAAAAGGAGAAACAGGTAATGTTTGGGTTGTACCTGATCCGCTAAATAATTTTCAAAATAAATATTTGGTAACCCAAAAAGGTAATATATCCGAGTGGATTAACAATCATTGGATTGAAATATTACTGGCAATAGGATTATTTATTTTTTTGTATAAAAAAGGTTAATAATGAGTTGTATAAATAAATATAATAAACCACCTGTTGAAAGTAATAATAATCAAAGTAATGATATTACCGATATATCTGAATGTAAAAAAACATTAAAACATATTTTATATTTATCAATTGCAATTTTTCTAATAATTATTATTAAATAAAAAATGATTTACTGTGATTATAATGATTGGATTAAAGCGAATTCAAAATATAAAGATTGGTATCTTAAAAAGTTTCCTTATATTTTAGAGTTTCCGATTCCTTTTAATACTTTACAGAATTTTTATGAACTTAAGATGACAAAAAATAATCTTGATGTTGATATAAAATTTTATAATTGTTATGAAGCGATGTTGGACTTTTATTTATCTTATTATAAAACTGATCAAACAATACAAAAAGGTAAAACATTTTTTGATAATTTATTTGCTTCATTAGATAAATCATATACAGATATAACTACTAGTGTTGATAAATATATATATTTCATATTAATTGGATTAGGTCTCTTAGTTTTGTTCGAGGCTTTCAAAAATTTTGGATAAAAAATGAGTGTGAATACAAATAATAAAAATAATTTATCGCAATCTTCGTGGGATAGTTTTTGGAATAATTTTGATAAAGGAATCGGATCATTATTTACAGGTTATCAAGATTATCTAAAATTACAGAATGAGCAGAATATAAATAAACAAACGGGAAATCAAAATACACCCGCCGGATTATTATATAATATTGGTGCAGCTCTTAAACAATATCCTTATTTGATTTTAATAGGTGTTGTAGGGCTGTTAATTTGGAAGCATTAATAATGTTTATACTATTATCAATAAGTATATTAGTAATAACATTATCAATTTATCAACAACATAAAAAAAAGAGTAGTGGTGTGAATATACCTGATAACAAAAAATATGATGTTGCAAATTTTATAAAAAAACATTATATGACTACTGCAATAAATTTTAGTAAAACTAATGATAATAAAAATTTATACGTTTCTATGTATGATATTTTAAGTATAATAGGTGTTGAATCAGGTTATTATTTATTTTTAGGTGAGAAGCCTGAAAATATTATTGGTGATAATGGTGGTGCAATTGGAATTATGCAAATACATCAAGGTGCTTTAACAGATGTAAATAAATCACTTGAAACTAATTATACAATTAATGATCTGAAAAATTATTATGTGAATATTAGAATAGGTTCTCATTATCTTGAATTATGCTATAAACAAGCCGTTAAAGAGAATTCAAAAAATTTATCAAGTTTAGCTTATAGAAAATATAATTCAGGTATAAATAATGCTCATGATAATAATACTGTATCTATTAATTACGCTGAACGTGTAAATAACTTTAAGGAATTGTTATGATAGGTGTTTTTTATAATTCAAGTACTACAAATGATTATAAACAATATCCGTTAGGTGATATTGAAAGTGTGATTATAGTTAACGACGGTGCGAATGCAATTAATTTTTCTCAAGACGGTAAAAATAATAGTGGAATTGTTTATACAAATGAATCACTTGAATTCAAAAATATATCAAAAAAATGTGATAATAATATGACTTTTTATATAAAATCACTTGTGCCGAATGCTCCGTCTAGTTTTCGCCTGTGGGGGTGGTAATAATATGCCGTTACTAAAAAAAACAGTTTATGCGTTTGTTAGCCATATCGGACTGGGTGTGTATAAAAGAGCGGTTGCCGAAATTAATGTTACAAAAATTATTACAATTAAACCACCTTTAACATTTGTTGCCGTTGTTTCAACTGTAACAAATAAACATATACAATTAAATGTGCCGGTTGTTTCAACTAATACTATAACAGTTACAAAAAATGTTACAAGTCCATAAAATATAGGAATTAAAAATGAAATTATTAGAATTATTAAAATATAAGACTCTTCTGAAATTGAAAAGTCCCCTTATTATTACTCAAAAAATTATACTAAAAGATAAATTTGGCAATAATAAAAAAGAAATATTTAAAGTATCTAAAAGTTTACTCGGAAATTTTTTACAATTATTATATTGTCAGTTTTCGGATGCTGATATTACAAATTTTATTCCATCAACTTTTAACGGTGCTTTATCTGATAACGATTCATATTTAAATACTTTAAATGTTATTGATAATAGTGCCTCTACATTTGTTATGCTGTTTAACTCTATTACAGGTGATCTTACAAAAGGGATAGTACTCGGAACGGGAGTAACTGCACCGACCCCAAATGATTATGTAATTGAAACTTTAATTCCAAACGGAACTGCTGCCGGAGAGCTTGTATATTCTGCTCAAGGATCTATTAGTATGCCTACTGTTGCCTCTTCCGTTACTTCTTTTACCCTTCAACGTGTGTGTACAAATTCATCAGGTGCCAGTATTACTGTTAGCGAAATTGGATTGTATGCATATATTTCATCTTCTGCATCATGTATTTATAGA
>CAZBLA010000037.1:0-8051 GCA_964492665.1 Microcaldota archaeon | reverse complement strand
TGATGATTTGTTCTACCGAATAAAGCACAGGGTTTCTGTCGACACATTAGCTGATTTGGAGTTTATGGGAACAGTTTATGAAAAACTCAAAAGCCTGGGCAAGGAGTTTGATATGCCCAATTTTGTGAAACTTATATTAAAAAAACCGGAACTTTTGGAGATAAATAAAGATGTTCATCAGATAAAGATTAATGAAAAACAAAAAACGGCTTTGTTTGTAGTTAGAAGCAAGCAAAATCTGGAACTGTTTTTTGATATGGCTTATGAGCTTACGAAAAAGGCTGTTGGAGTAAGATTTGCTTGTGAGAATAAAAATATCCAGCAAATCGTAGAACAAAAGGGGTTTGGCATTGCAAATAGAACAAACAAAAACGAATTTGATTTTACAGTATCAGGATAGACCCACTAATTACGATAAACAATATTGATAATTGGAAAAGTTTACACAAAAAGAGTAGGAAATGGTCTTACTTATGAAAAATATATCTTTACAAAAAACGCTATACATCCGATTATAAATATAGTAAAAAATTTAAGGGGAAGAATTTATGCCTTTTGTTTGGTCACCGTCAAGTTGGGAAAGATGCTTTAGGGCTCAAAAACCCGCCTGGCATGATGAAAAATTACTAGAAAACATATTGAAAGAAATAGGCAGCTTACCAGCATTAGTATTTGCTGGAGAAACAAGAGCATTAGAGACTAAGTTAAAAAAAGCAGGTAGGGGAGAAGCTTTTGTATTGCAGTGCGGTAGTTGTTCTGAAAATTTTTCAGATTGCAATGGAATAAAGATACACAACATGCTAAGAGCTATCTTACAAATGTCTGTGATTCTTTCTTTTGTGGGTCAAATAGAGGTAGTAAAAATAGGAAGAATAGCAGGGCAATATGCTAAACCAAGATCTTCTGATTTTGAAATTATAAATGGGATCAAACTTCCAATTTACAAAGGAGACATGATAAACAGCTTTGCACCAAATCTTGAAGACAGAAAACACGATCCAAAAAGAATTTTAGAAGGATACTTTAGATCAGCTGCAACATTGAATCTTATAAGAGCCTTTATTAAGGGTGGTTACGCCTCTTTGGAACAAATGCTAGATTGGCAAAAACACTATTTTGAAAATTATCCCGTTATGAAAAAGTATGGAAAAATAGCAAAAGAAATAATAAAAGCTGTAAACTTTATGAAAATCTTGGGTATTAACGAAAATAATGTCAATTTTAATGAAACAAATCTTTTTATCTCCCATGAAGCCTTGTTGCTTGAGTACGAAGAGGTAATGACAAGAATCGATACAACCACTGGCCTTTATTATGATACAAGTGCTCATATGCTATGGGTTGGCAATAGAACAAAAAGTCCAAAAGAAGCTCATGTAGAATTCTTAAAAGGCATAAACAACCCTATTGGTATAAAAATCGGACCAGATTTTGACACCTATGACGTAATTGAAATAATAAAAAAGCTTAACCCTGAAAATAAATTAGGCAAATTGTGCTTAATTCCAAGACTCGGCGTAAACAAGATTGAACAATTACTTCCTAAGCTTATAAATGTAATAGGCAAAGAGAATTTAAATATAGTGTGGATATGTGACCCTATGCACGGCAATACTTACAAGATAAATAACAGAAAGGTTAGAAATTTTAATGATATATATGCAGAGATCGAGCTATTTTGGAAAATCCATAAACAAGAAAAAACTATCCCAGCAGGTATACATTTGGAATTAACAGGAGAAAATGTCACAGAATGTGTTGGAGGCAGTGAAATGATAAAAGGGGAAGATTTGGATAAAAATTATACATCAACCTGCGACCCAAGACTTAATTCCGGGCAAGCTGTTGAGTTCTCTTTTATGGTAGCAAAATTATTAAAAAGTATACACGATAAATAGATTTAAGAAGTTCCTTCTGCCTCCTCATGTTGCATCAAGATGTTAAACTATTTTACAAGAAATATTGGTAGGAGATTTAAATGTTTAAAAAAGTTATAGAAATTAATGGAACAAAAATAGGAGAAGGCTGTAAACCCTATATAGTTGCTGAAATGTCTGCAAATCATGGAAATGATCTGAACAAAGCTATTGAAATAATTAAAAAAGCAAAAGAGTGTGGTGCTGATGCTATTAAAATCCAAACATATACGGCAGATACTATGACTATCGACTGTAAAGAACCGGCATTTGAAGCAAGGGGTGCATGGCAAGGGGTGTATCTCTATGACTTATATACAGATGCCTCTATGCCATGGGAGTGGACGTCAAAACTTCAAGAAGTGGCAAAAGAGGTAGGCATCACTCTTTTTTCCTCTCCGTTTGACTTTTCTGCTGTTTCTTTTTTAGAAAAATTAGATATGCCAGCTTACAAGATAGCATCTCCTGAGATTATTGATTTGCCTTTGGCACATAGAATTGCACAAACCGGTAAACCCATTATCATGTCATCAGGAAATGCAACTATTGGGCAACTCAATGATGCCGTAGCTATAATGATAGAAGAAAATGTAAAAGATTTTATACTTTTAAAATGCACAAGTGAATATCCCGCAAGTCCAAAAACCATAAATCTTAAAACGATGCAAAATATGAAGGAGATTTTTAAATGCTCCGTTGGACTCTCTGATCATACCTTGGGGAGTGCTATACCTATCGCATCTATCGCAATGGGTGCGAGTGTAATAGAAAAACATTTTATCCTCTCAAGAGAGACAAAAACGGCAGATAGTTTTTTTTCAGCCACTCCTGATGAGTTAAAAGCTATTGTTGATGGATCTGCTATGGTCTATGATGCTATTGGTTGTGTGAATTATCCAATAATACAAAAACCAAACCAAAGATCGTTAATTGCTATAAGAAATATAGCGAAGGGTGAACCACTCCAAAATAATATTAACTTTAAAAGTCTTCGTCCTGGTGGCGGAATAGCTCCTAAAGAGTTAGGCAATGTCCACAATAGAATAGCAGTAAGAGATATAAAAAAAGGTAAATTTTTATTTTGGGATATGCTTGGAAAATTTTTTAAATGAATATAGCTTTTTACACTGAAGCTGGAACAAAAAGAGGCATGGGTCATCTTGTTCGATGTCATACCATAAGTAAGGAGTTTGAAAAAAATAACCACAAAGTTGATTTTTATCTTGATAGCGATATAAATTTTGACTGTAAATTTGAAGAGTTAAACTACTTTAAATGGGAAAGTTTAGATACAAAACAAAGATATGATGTCATAGTGATAGATAGCTATATCGCTTCTTTAAATATTTATAATTATTTATCTGGTTTATGTAAGTTGTTGGTTTGTATTGATGATTATGGAAGGTTAGAGTATCCAAAAGGACTCATTATTAACTTTGCACCCAAGAGTAAAGAGTTGTTTTTTCAGAATGAAAAAGCAGGCTATGTTTATCTCTTAGGATTAGATTATGTACCGATACAACAGAAGATACTTGATACTGTTCCAAATAAAAAAGAGCAGATATTTGTCATGTTAGGCGGTATGGACATAGAAAATTTATCTGTTGATGTTATTGATAGTATTGAACAAATAGATATGAGAAAAGTAATCGTTATAAATGATGAGCAAATGGCACTTAAAGTAAAAAATAAACCTAATGTAAAAGTTTTATACAAACCTACTGATGATGAACTTATTGAAAATATGGCAAACAGTGTAGTGGCTATATCGACTGCTAGTATGTCATTGTATGAATTATCATACTTAAATATCCCAACCATTGTTATGGCTATAAATAAAAATCAAGAGATAGGTATAAAACAATCTATAAAATATAATATAGCCACATCACAATTAAATATCAATGATAAAGATTGGAAAAATATTCTATTTCATCAAATTAAGAGTATAGATAAATCTTCTAACTTGTACCCAATTATAGATGGGCATGGTGTACAAAGAATCTATGCCACTGTAAAAAAGTTGGTAAATTTATGAAAAAGATATTAATTCTTGGCGGTAGCCATAGAGATATACCACTTATAAAAGCAAGTCGAGAATTAGGCTATTTTGTAGCAACTTTAGGCGACCCAGATTATTACCTTGGGCATCAATATGCCGATACATTTTATAAAGTAGATTTTAATGACATTGACAAAATAAAAAAGATAGTAAGAAATGACAAATTTGATTTTTTAGTACCGGGCTCAGGCGAGGAGTCCTATCTCAAAACTGTCCAAATATCTCAAGAGTTGGGTATGGGTAATTTTGATGACTTAGAAACTGCTAAGTTAGTTCATAACAAATGGAAATTTAAAGAGTTTTGTATGCAACATCATATATCAGTACCAAAAGGAATTTTTTACAGTGATATTACTGATTTTGATATGCTCAAGTATCCAATCGTTGTCAAACCTACAAACTTATCGGGTGGTAGAGGTATAGAGATTGTAGAGAATGAGGAGCAATTAAGAACACATATAAAGAGTATAGTCAACATTACAAAAGAGAATATTTTTTTAGAAGAATATATAGAGGGTGAACTTATAGCCTACTCAATTTTTCTACAAAATCAAAAAATAGTCTATGATTTTATAGCCAAAGATGATACCTTTTTAAATAAATATCTTATCACAACAGCCTACCCTGTTACCATGAAAAAAGAGATGCACCAAAGAATTAAAAAAGAGATAGAAAAGTTGTCAAAACTCTTAAACTTAGTTGACGGCATGTTTCATCTGCAAATACTTATAAAAGATGATACACCCTATATCATCGATGTTACAAGAAGAATACCTGGAGATTTTTTCCCTGATTTAATAGAGTATTGTGATAAAATATCTTATAATAAAGCAGTTATACAAGCATATACGACAGGTCAAATTGATAACTGGTTTAAGACAAAAACAAAAGAGCAAAATTTTATTATACGGCATGTAGTGATGCCATCATCAAATGGTAGTTACAAAAGTTTATATATTGATGAAAAATTAAAATCTTCTATACTGAATATATTTGATTTGGAGATAAAAGGAACAGTTGTTGCTGATTATCTACACACTCAGTTAACAGTTGTATTTATAAAAATACCGAAAAAGAACATGAGTTTAGTTAAAAGTATTAATACATTAATTTATCCAATTATGAGGAAGTAGAATGAAAAATATTATTTATGGTGCTGGTGTATACGGTGAAATTTTTTGTAAGGAAATGGAATCTAACGGTAAAGTGATAGAGTTTTTTATAGACCAGTATACAACTAAAAAATCTTTATCGAATAAACCAATAAAGAGATTAGAAGAAACATCTTTAGTAGATGTAAATATTTTTATATCTATTACTTCGCCGATAGTAGAAGTTGAAGTAATAACACTTTTAAAAAGCATAGGTGTAGTAAATATTTACTCTTTTATTGATACCTTACATAAATTTCCAAGCCTTATAAAACAATGTGTTGAATGTACTAAGACTTGGTACTCTCCCATCAAAAATAAGATGATAGATCATGACAAATTAAAAAATGTGAAAGAATTACTAAAAGATGATAAAAGTAGAAAACTACTTGACTCTGTTTTGCAATTTAGAGAAGAATTAACACCAGAAAGATACCTTATCCCTGATTTAGAGCCTCAATATTTTCCAAGAGATATAGATTTATTTGAACATATAGACAGAATTAGGTTTATTGATGGCGGAGCATTCATTGGAGATACGCTATCCGAATCAATTACTGAATTCAAAAAGGTGAACAGAGATGTGGATTATGTCATTTCATTCGAACCCGACAAAGTAAATATTGATAAATTAAGTAATGAGATAAAAAAACAAAAAACAAGTAGCTCAAATATTGATTTTTTTATATATCCATGTGGCTTATGGTCATCAAATAAGATTCTACAATTTAGTAATAATGGCAATACAAATAGTTCGATAGTTGACAGAGTTAATAGTAATAATGTTGTATCTATTGTGGCTGTTTCTCTTGATAAAACATTAATTGGAGCTCCTCCAAATTATATAAAACTAGATATAGAAGGAGCAGAAAAAGAAGCAATTTTAGGAGCAAAAGAAATTATTTCAAACCACTCACCTGTTTTAGCGATATCTTTATATCATAAGCCTCAAGATATTTGGGAATTACCACTATTGATACATAAAATAAATCCAAATTATGATATGTATTTAAGAATTTATGGAAGTATGGGATTAGAACTTATTTTATATTGTGTACCAAAGAGATGTATAAATTAGCTTTTATAGGCGGTAGCATTAACTCTATAGCAGGTTATCCTCACTTTATCGCTTCACAGATGGATAAAAGATTTGAAGTGGTTGCAGGGGCATTTAGTAGAGATAAAAAAATCAACCGACAAACAGCTTTACAATGGGTAATTCCTACCGTTTATGATGATTGGCAAGAACTTATAGATAAAGAAAAAAGAAATGTCGATGCCATAGTTATACTCACCCCGACCCCTTTGCATGGTGAGATTATCATAGAATTGCTCACAAATAATATCCCTATCATTTGTGAAAAACCTTTAGTAAGCTCACTTGAAGAGATACAAGAGATAGAAAAAATATATGATGACAAAAAGCATTTTTTAGTTGTGACAAACAACTATAGTGGCTGCCCAATGCTGCGCGAATTGCAATATAAAATTGCAAATAATGAGTTAGGTGAGATACTCCACATTAGATTAAAAATGCCACAAGAGAGTTTTTTAAGACCTCCGAAAAGTGTAAAATACCCTCAAAAGTGGAGACTTCAAGATGGTTTTATACCAATGATTAGCTTAGACCTTGGAGCACATCTTCATCATTTGGCATATTTTCTACTTCAAGAAGAACCATCCAAAGTAATGGCAAGCTATGATAGTTTTTCGAAATATGGAGTAATAGATGATGTTAATATTTTACTTGAATATGAAAGCGGTATCAAAGGTAATATGTGGCTTAGCAAAACAGCTTTAGGCAACAGAAACGGTTTGCATATAGAAGTTTACGGAACAAAAGCAAGTGCTTTATGGCATCAAGAAAATCCGGAAATATTACAACTCTCTTATTCCTCTGGACAAAAGATTATAACAGACAGAGGGAGCGATATAGAGATGATATCCAATCCTTTATATAACCGCATGACAGCCGGTCATCCTGCCGGTTTTATCGAGAGTTTTGCAAATCTCTATAATGATATAGCTGAATCTTTAACATTCTTTAAAAAAGAAGAATCATATATAAACGATTATGTATATGGTCTAGAACACGCAGAAAATGGAATAAAATTTCTCAACGCTGCTACCGTATCAAATATAAATAAAAAATGGGAAGAGATAAAGTATTGATTGACTAATCTTCAACAAAATACAGGTTTCGCTGAGAGCGTTTCAAACTTTGTGTAAATGCTGAAATCAGGTGTGCATAATCAAGTCTCGGGGTCAAGTCTTGAATCTTGAATTTATTGAGATATGCTAAATTCATGGCAAGATCTTTAAGGTTAAATTTTGAGGGAGCACTATACCACGTTATGTCTCGTGGCAATAAAAAGGATTTTATCTTTTTAGATATCAAGGATAGAGAAAAATTTATTGAAATATTTGTATCTGTAGTAGAAAAATACAATTTCATATGTCATGCTTACTGCTTAATGAACAATCATTACCATCTGCTTATAGAAACTCCAAATGCCAATTTATCCGAAGGCCTTAGACAGCTAAACGGTGTATATACGCAAAAATTCAACAGAAGACATGATACTGTCGGACACCTTTTGCAGGGCAGATTTAAATCTATTTTAATCGATAAAGATAATTATTTTCTTGAGGTTGCAAGATATATAGTCTTGAATCCGGTTAGGGCAGGCATCGTTAATTATCCATGGGAATATAAATGGAGCAGCTATAATGCTGTTTTTGGAAATATAAAAAAACCGAAGTTTTTATGTATAAAGGAAACCTTGGAACGATTTGATAAAAATATAGATCAATCAAGACGGATATACAGAAGTTTTATTCTAAGCGGCATATCTGATAATGCCGATGAGCATAACGTTAAAGGCGGTATTATACTGGGAAAAGAACAGTTTGTTGCAAAAG
>CAZBLA010000036.1:0-8091 GCA_964492665.1 Microcaldota archaeon | reverse complement strand
ATACAATACAACTATCGCAATCCGCACCGCATAACCCGAAAACTTACTCTGCAATCCACAAAAGAAGTCCATACTTTTAAGTAGGGGAGGATGCCACATCTAATAAATCTATCCTTAGAATATAAAGCCCCGAGAGGGAATTGAACCCCCAACCTCCTGTTTTCTTTACTTCTTAATTAACTGTTTCTAGGAAGTTTACAAGACAGGCGATCTACCATTGAGCTACCGAGGCATAATCATGTTTTTGATATAATCATCTTATTTTTTTGTTGAGATTTCTTGAAATATCTCAATATATCTGATTATTATATATAATAACTTTCCAACTTTATGCATCCTTTCCGCTAGATTCTTTAAGAATGTTATATTTTTCTGTTTTATGGATTTTGTTGCAACAATCAACGGAGGATATACAAGCAATGTAATTATTATTCCTATGATTATATTAACATATCCCAAATTTATATATATGTTCATTGTTGTGAGCAATATCCAAAGAATTATCGAAGATATAAGGATACGCAATAATCTACCAAACTTTAGATTTACATGAAATTGTTTGCTTAGAGAATTAATATATAATATATCTAGAATTATTGGACCTACAATAAATAATGATAACAATATTCCATATACTTTTATTAATGGAGTTGTTATCGCTAGAATTATGAGTTCTGTGAAAACTACCATAATCTGGTATTTCATAAATCTTTTTGAATCGCCATAACTTATTATAAGAGTTCCAGCAAAACTCCCTATCACTTGTATGGCAATACCTATTGATATTATTGCAAAATATAATGATGCCAAGGGATATGCTCCTGAAAACAAAAGATGGGTTATTGGTTTTGCTGCAGATATTAAGAACACAAGCAAAGGCAGCATTAGAAGAAGCATGTAGTAGATGCTATTATCATAGATGCTGGATATTTTATTTGAAAGGGTTTTACTGCTTAATACTTTAGAAAAAGCCGGAAGAAGTATGAAAGTTGTTGAAGCTAATAATACTTCAAATATCCTGCCGAGCTTGAATGCTGCTCCGAAACTACCGACCGTAACCATAACGGCAAAAACTCCAAGGAGGTCTATTGCGAAGTTTGCTATACCAACAACAGCTATGTTAGATAACATTATAGGTATAGAAAATGTTATCATCTCTCTGAGAATTTTTCTTGATGGTCTCTCGAATTTATAATCAATATATTTAAGGACATAGAAGAAAGTGATTATGAACCCTAAAAACAGTCCAGAAACAATTCCAATTAATGCTCCGAGTATCGAATATCCCAATAAAACGAGTGAAATGACAATCACAAGTTGTGATGATGTGTATACTATATTTCCTATTGAAGCTTCTTTTATTTTATTAATACCAACAAGGATAGCATTTGTAGTGTTGTATACCACAGAAATGAATATTGTTACGGATGCCACAATGAAAGGTAATATTAAACTTGAATCATGGTAGACATTCACTGCAAGATACTTGCTTAATAATATACCAATTATGCTTATTGTCAGGGATATAAGTATTGCAGCAAAATAACCGTTGCTTACCAATTTGTTTATTCTTTTGTTGTTATGACCTTCTGGTATTTTCTTCCTCAACGAGGTACCGAGACCGAAATTTCCGGCCATTCCTAATACACTTGTAAAAGCTACGGCAAGAATATAGAGACCATAATCAGATGGATTGAGGATATGTGTGAGAAATACCAACAACGCCAGAGTTATTGTTGCGGATATCAGTTTGCTTGTTATATAAAGTATACCATTCTTTGCAGTGCCTATGCCAATCTCTTCTGGACTAATCTCATCAGCAGGTGCATCCTTTTTCATGTATATTCAATCTTTGACTATATATTCCGTAATCCTATCTCGGTATTTCTCTTTTTCTTTATTATGGTTTTTTAGATATTTAATTATTCGATCCGCTAAATCTTTTTTATGTTCTCCCGCAAGAAGCGTACCATCTCTTTCGGATTCCAATATCTTTTCCAATTTTTTGTCGTCAGGTTCAAAGAAAAATTTATAATATTGACATACAACACAAACATCTGGATTTCCACCATATTTTTTTTGCATTTCTGCTGTTGGCTGCTGTCCTGTAAACGATCTATGCACTTTCTCCCTTACTACCTCTTCAGAGTCATTGAGATATATTGCATTATTCTTATCACTTGCAGACATTTTAGATGAACCATTTAATGCTGGAAGGAATTTGGCTTGTATACTGGCTGGTTTATAATAACCAAGTTTAGATATTGCACCTCTAGCCAACCTGAAATGAACATCTTGATCTACTGCGAGGGGTATTAAACAAGGTATATTTTTCCCTTTTTCAACGGATCTCAAAAATGCAGGAACGGCTTGCATACTCGTATAAAAGATTTTACCTATGTTATCCTCATTCGTGTAACCGAAAGCATCTTTAATCTCGGAGAAGGTTATATGTTTTGACACTCTCACTGCTTGTTTGTACAATTTTCCGGCATAGTCAGTATCAATAAATATCTTTGTTTTTTTAGGATCAAATCCCAAAGATATTATATCTAAAGCATCTTCATATGCCAACCTATGTGTTTTTTCCAGTGTTAAATTCATCTTCTTTTTGGCTAAATATTTTTCCTCGTCAGGAATTTGTATATATACATATGCACCAAACTTTTCTTGCAACCATTGTGTTAAAACAAACGGTATAAGATGCCCTATAGTCATAGAACCAGACGGTGCTATTCCTGTATATAAATAGAAAGGATTGCCTTTTTCATATTCATCCAATATCCAATCCATATCTCTATGTGCATAATATATATCCCGTTTAATCATAAAATGCAAATTTTTGGTATGTTTCTTTATCCTATTTTTGAGAGTTTCATCTATAAATTTAATTCCAAAGCGTTTTGCTATAGCTTCATAGTCCATTTTCCCTTCTATGTCATAAGGAGTTATCTTGAATTTTTCTTTATCTTTTTTGGTACCATCTTCCATTATAATCTTGTATTATGTAACAATACAGACTTTTATTTCTTGTGCATCATTCTGCAATTATAAAAACATAACAATTTACAAACTCTTTTTCATATGTGCTGGATTGTATACAAATCAAAACTGGCACAGAACGTACCGAAGTAAATATAAACAGCCACCACAATCAAACAAATTGCGAACGTTAAACTTCTATGTCTCTGAAAAATTAGTTAATTTTATGATTTATCTTGGTTGGATTGTGTAAGAGTTATTCATGATTTTTGTAAGGAAGGGTAATGTTCTGATTTTAGATACTTATAAATAGGTATATGTAAAATATCTTTTGTAATCCAAAGTTTTATTGGATTATCTTTTGATATTAAGGTGTAATTATGGGAAAGTTTGCTGTTGCAGATGCAGAACTCGCTAGTATAGTTATATGCATGAGATGCAAATCTAGGAATAAAGTTGGTACGGTTAAATGCAGAAAATGCGGATATCCTAGTCTCAGACCGAAAAGGAAGTCTAAACATATAAAGAAGTAAATTGTGATCATATGGTGAATTTTGAATCTGTTGAATCTTCTATAATAAAGGCCTTAGAAGATTCTAAAGCAATTAACGAATCAAGCATGAAGAGCGTGAAAGAAATTTCAACAAGATGCAATAGGACACCTATGCTTATACAGAATGTAATAGATGGGATGATAAAAGGAGATTTGATAAAAAGCGGGAAAAAGAATGCGCATGTTTATTATTATCTTCAAAATAAGAAGTGATTTTTTTGTCTGAATCTGAAAATGTTATAAATTTTAGAGTAAAATATGGGAACCTTAAGGTGTCTAAATCTCTCGATATTAAAAAAAGTTCTGATGAAGAATCAGTAACAAAGTATCTAACAGAAATAGATTTTTGGATAAATGATAATATTTATAAGATATTTAAGATAAATAGAGTAATTCTAGATAAATTCATTGATAGTTATGGAATAAAGAGGGAACATATAAGTTTTTCTTCTGTTGCAGATATATTGTCAAGTAAAGAATCTAAAAAAGTTGTATCAGAGTCATGTGAAGGAGACAAGAAACTTGAGCCGATAGCTAGAAGTTATTTAATAGGCAGAGTATTGGAAAAAGTTAAATTAATATAAGGGTATTTTATGGTAGAAGAGGATCCTAATGAATTTATTGATTTTATATCTAACTACAAGAATATGGTTGTCATAAAACGGATGAGAGTACTACCGACTACTAATGTAGAAGATGTTGCTTTCATTCTTTCCGGAATAAAAAATACTGTATATGCAAATAAGTATAAATTTAGTGGAATAGATACTGATTTGCTTGCAGACACCGCAAAAAATGTATGTAAAGGAATTACAAAATCTACAAAATCCATAGCTGAATTGGATAGAATCTTAAATGATAGTTTGATCAAAGAGACAGTAAAGAAAGCATGTAATAATAAAGTTTTACATTCAGCTGCAACTATCTATTTGATATATGAACTATTGAAAAATATTAATATGCCTCCTTCTATTACTCAATTGCAGTTATCTAAGATGTATAAACATCTAAAGCTTCCTAAATCTGGGAGAGGAAAAAAGAAAAGATAGATTTATCAACTTTGGACATTTTCCTACTAATGGATTCATGTACTTCCTATTATATCCTACTCCTATTGTATTGAAAAAAAATTTATTTAAAAATTGAATTTTGTCATTTAGACAATATCTGTTTTAATATCTCTTCCGCTAGTATGCTGTGTTATACTTCCATACGATCACTGCATTCGCAAAGCATCTTTTTATGGATCATCTGATAACTGCATTTGTTTGAGATATTACAAAATCTCCCCGGGCGTAATTTTCACTCTTCCGAAGCAGATCTATCGAATATCGTTGATATAAAATTACACATACATTCGGCTCTCATCCACCTCTCTAAATGCGGGATTTTTCCGCTATGGACTGGACTGTTAAGTGTATACTGATTGAATGTATACGCAAGGTACTGCTGTATCTGAAGGGCAGCTATTTTCTGCGCTTATATTTAATAAATATGTACCAGGAGCAGACATTGCACCAATATTTCCACTAACACTTGCTGAAGAATATGTTAATATATCATCCACTCCACCTGAAGTAAGTATTGTCAATATTATTTCATGACCCACACCATTTGAGAGAGTTCCAACATAGATATTTTGTATTCCTGGAGGTATATCGATAGTAGTAAGCTGTTTTGCGGGATATCCCTGTGATCCTACAAGCGTAGCTACAGTAGCTATCTTGGATGCGACCTGTTGAGCAGCAGTCGCTGATAGTGTTGAAGAAGAGGTTGACATTTGTATGAAAGCCATAACTATTATTGGTAGAAGGATAATTAAACCAAATGATAAGGTTATAAGCAATTCCAAACTTGATTGCGCTTTTCTAAATTTTGTATCTTTATCTAATTTCATATAAACCAACATGCTTCATATGAGTCGTTTCATATTTTTTATTATCCTCTCTTTCAATTTTGATAAAGTTTCGTCCACTGTCCTTTCCAGATAAAAACCAGTCATGTGCATATGGATTATCCCTTCTCCTTTTACTGAAGCTCTGACATATACTTCATATTTATTATTTTTTATCCTTTTGAACCGTAATGATAACGATTCAACATTTACTTTGTTTAATTTACCCACCTTCTTCATGAACTTATTTGCATACTGTTCTATAGAAGTATGATATTCTTCTGTGGTTTCATCAAATCCTGACAGATGTATATTGGTATCTTGTTTCTTATCCAATAAGATATATTCGAATATATCATATACTGTCATTATTCCAACCCATTTCTTGTTTCTTTCGACTATTACAGATGAGGTATTATTCTTTATCATATCTCTTATGGCTTTATCTACTTCGTCGTTATAACTGATAATTATGGGTTTAGTAATTGTAAGCTCATTTACCAGAACATCTGTTGGTTTTGTTTTTTTTGTTTTAAATTTAGGTAATCTCCCCATTCCGGGCATAGCATTGGATGTTATGTCGTGATTGGTTATTATGCCCATACCTTTATCTGAATCAGTAACTATTAAACGATTTATATGGTGTTTTTTCATTAAAGATACAGCTTTAGATATTGTAGCTCCTTTGTCTATGCTTACCATATCTATTGTCATTATGTTATTGGCCTTTACTTCTTTCATCAAACCTAGAGATAAGATAGCATTCAATATCACTGATCTTTTTACGATACCTATTATTTTACCTTTACTTGAGTATGGAAGCGCTTTTGAGGGTAGTTTATGCATATAATCTATCGCATCCAAAATTGAGGATTTTTCGTTAAGAGATGGCATGTTCCTTGCAAGCTTTCCTACAATCGTATTTTTTTGGATTACTGTCCTTTGTATATCTCTTTCTAATGATCTTGAATCTAAAATTCCTATAACTTTTTTAGATCTGCCGACTATTACTGCGCCATGAGTATTTATCGGATTGATTAGAGACAGTACATGTTCTCTATAATCAACAAATATGGCTTCGGAAACAAAACTCTTTTTTATTTTTATTGATGAAATGGACATGAGATTACCCTTTTATTGTATCCTATTCAAAAGATAAATATAAATAATGTAATAATTAAAACGGTT
This sequence comes from Microcaldota archaeon, assembly GCA_964492665.1. Classification (GTDB taxonomy): domain Archaea; phylum Micrarchaeota; class Micrarchaeia; order Micrarchaeales; family Micrarchaeaceae; genus JAJYXL01. Next base: position 1,474 of record CAZBLA010000036.1, on the reverse strand, counting down.
TAGCCAGGATGGCAGATTGGCTATGCGACCGCCTGCAGAGCGGTGTAGGGGGGTTCGACACCCATTCGCGGAAATCCCTCTCCTGGCTTATTAAACATCCAGAACGATATGTATCTTAAACATTCCTTCTTTATGAACCATAGATATACCATATCTTGATACTCCTTTGACCTCCAACAAATAATATTTTTCTGACTTTTTTTTACATTTTAAAGTAGTAGTTACAATGAATATGCCGTTTAATTTTTCTACTCCGATTGATTTTATGGAATAGCAAAATATGTTTCTGGATTCAGTTTCTGAAAGGATTAGTTGGAGAATATTCCAGGCCAGATCAGTAAGATTATCTGACTTTGACTGAATATGTATAATATGATCAGGTAATCTACTATTTTTTAGGGCTTTTATATTAGCTGATGTTTCTGACATTGCTAATATAGAATTTGATATAGCTTCCGTTATCTCTTTACCTGTAGCTACAAACTCCACATCCGCAATGTGATTTATAAATTTATATCCATAGTTATTCGACATATACATCCCTTTTTATTTGTTGAATTATCTTATATATTAATCAACAATATTTGTAATACCTTCTCATTTTTATTATGTTTGAATACCCCCTCCCTAGGGATGGGGTAATATTTTGCCTATTAATATAAAACACTTAAAATTAAACATTTTCTTTATACAATAATTTTATGGAAGTGGGACATGCTGCACATGAAGTATACAAAATATGATATCACATCGTTGTATGTGTAAATTATCGAAAGAAACTATTTTTAGAATATAGTAAGATTGAATCTTTAAAATTAATGTTATTAAAAATTGGCAAACGGTTTGAGTTGAATTTTGATGCAATAGGAACAGACGGTGATCAAGTACATTTGTTTGTTGGTGCCGCACCCACATATTCTCCATCAAAAATATTTCCGAATAACAAAAAGTATAACTGCAAGGAAGATATTTATGAAGTTTCCAAAAATTAAGAGTGAACTATAGGAGGTGAATTTTGGAGTGACGGCGAATATGTTGATACAGTAAGTGATGAAACAACTGCAGACATAGTTCGGAACTATGTGTTCAAACAAGGTTCTTCCAAAGAGAAGAAATGATACAAGCAATTCAAATTAAAAGAATTTTAAATAGTAGCTACCCTACGGCAATCCAGGGGGTTATTCATTATAATTTAACTTTGCTATTTAGACAAAGTTCATTCTAAAGTATTATTTTAAACTAATTTTTCAAATGAGATTTACCACCTTGATTTGCTTTTAGATTACTGCAACAAACTTAAGTTACAAAAGTTATTTTGTAGGTTTTAGTCGTCATTTTTAATTCATCGATTTTTTATTCTGCAGAATATATCGATAAATATTGTGGAATGTAATTCATTCACAATTTAAAAATTTGCCTAAACAGTAGTTCCGAATCCTTCAGGTAAAATGAGATAGTTCCACTAATCCTAGGG
>CAZBLA010000035.1:0-8121 GCA_964492665.1 Microcaldota archaeon | reverse complement strand
ATTCAGAATATGGTACAGAATCATAACCTTGCAAAGTCAATATATCATGCTTCATGGAACAGGTTCATACAACTTTCATACAAGGCTGAAAGTGCTGGTATGAAGGTAATTAAGGTCGGTTGCCGACTTTTTAAATACTTATCTGTCCTTAATAAACTAAGGCGGGGCTTTCTCTTTTTTCCTCTCTTTTGTCGTCGTAAGACGCATACTACTATCTTAGCAATGGCCTACGACGAGTATTTAACTGCCTAACTACATTCATATAACCTTTCATCCATAACTTTTCCATAAAACAAAACAGAAGAGAATAATAAAGTAAAATTCTTTTTCAGAAACATATTTATTACTATCTATCTTATTATTTGCTTGACGTACTTGCATACCCGTTATAGGTTAAAGTATATGTTTTTGTTTGTATGGTGAACTCTTGGCTCCTCTAAATTTCTTACTCGAACATAGATTACTAAGCGATAATGAAGCAGAAGCTATATCTAAAAAATATAATACACCCCTAAACAAATTTCCCAAAATATTGGATAAGGATCCGCAAATAGGGAAACTTAATGCTAGTCCTAAACAACTTATCGAGATAAAGCGAGAGGATCCCACAGGCAAATATACATATTACAGGTATGTGATTGAAAGTTAAAACTATCTGTGGTTCTTATGGACAATGAACATGATATTATCAGATCGTATATAGAGAAAAATTCGCTGTCACAGCAACAAATAGACAGTTATAACCGATTCATAGGAAATTCTATACATAAGATAGTAGAAAGTATGAGCATAATAGAGCCCAACATACCTGGATATGCCATAAAAATAAGCAGCATACGCTTTGCTCCTCCTACTGTTGTAGAATCAGATGGTACATCCAAACATATACTACCGCATGAAGCTATAGCAAGAAATCTGAACTATTCAGCATCAATATATGCAACTTATACTCCTATGATAAGCGGAATAGAAAAAATTGATGAAATCCGTGAAACACTTATAGGGGAACTTCCTGTAATGGTCAAGAGCAATTTATGCTACACAAAAAACATGACGAAAGAACAGTTAGTTGCAAAATATGAGGATCCCTATGATCCTGGAGGATATTTTATAATAAAAGGAACAGAACGTGTTCTTGTCGGAATAGAAGACATAGCTCCGAACAGGATGATGACATCTATTGACAGAAAAGGCGCAACAGTAACTGCAGTTACTTCAATAACCCCAAACTTTAGGGCAAGATGCAGTGTAACAAGAGACAAATACGGGATATATACCGTGCTGTTTCCAACAATAAGCAAAGGGGTTGATCTGGTTCTTGTTTTGAGGGCATTAGGCATGAAATATGAAGAGATAACAAGCCATATGAACAATCAAAATGCAAAGAACGATATGCTCCTTAACATAAAGACCAACACATTAAAAGAGATCCCAGATAAAGATGTTTTGATGGCTCTAGGGAAGATATCAGCACCAAACCAGGCTGCACAATATCAAATAAAGCGTGCAGAGTCTCAACTCGATACGTACATACTTCTGCATGTGGGTGCAACCAAAGAATCAAGATACCAAAAGGCTCTATATCTCATAAAGATGGCGGAAAGGTCATCTTTGGTAGTATACGGTTACATAAACAAAGACGACAAAGACCATTATGCAAACAAAAGAGTCAAGCTTGCAGGTGATCTGATGGAAGAACTGTTCAGTTCAGCATTCAAGGCATTTGTCAGAGACATAAACTATAGGGTAGAGAGGACAAATGCACGTGGAAGAAAAATTACAATGCATACAAACATAAATCCAGATACTCTAAAAGATAGGATATTATATGCTATGGGTACAGGAACCTGGCCTACAGGCCAAACAGGTGTATCCGAAGTTCTGGACAGATTGAATTTCACGAGCAGTCTAGCACACATAAGAAGAGTAAAATCAACCCTTGCGAAGAAACATCCTAACTACGCAGCAAGGGATGTCCATGGTACAACAATGGGTAAAATCTGCCCGACCGAAAGTCCGGAAGGAACCTCTGTCGGACTCACCAAATATCTAGCAATAATGGCAAAAGTGACAATAGGGGCTGATGAAAACCAATTCATGTCTAGCCTTAAGAAGCTTGATCTAATGTGATTATCATGGCAAAAACAAATAGAATTATTAATTTAGATACAACTCCCTGTGTTGTATACATAAATGGAAAGAATATCGGAAGCGTCCAGGACGGTCCATCCTTTGCAAAAGAGATACGCAACAACAGAAGGAACGGTATGATATCAAGCGAGATAAACATCACATACATCAAGAATCTGAATGAGATCCACATAAATGCTGATAAAGGCAGGGTCCAAAAACCATATATTGTTGTCGAAGGCGGAAAGAGCAAATTCACTGAAGATATCAAAAATAAAATCAAAAACCATGAGATAGATTTCAATTATCTTGTCAGGAGAGGTATCATAGAATATCTTGATTCTGAAGAAGAAGAAAACATACTGGCAACTATGTACGAGAAGGACATAACAGAATCTACAACCCATTTAGAAGTGGATCCAGCAATAATGTTTGGATCTACTGCAAACAGCAGCATATTCCCTGAGTTCAACAGTATCGGAAAGCATCCGCTCGCATGGCAACTCATAAAACAGGCGCAAGGTCTTCCGACAATAAACTTCAACAACAGATTCAGTGCAAGATTATATCTTCTATCTTATCCTCAAGCTCCGCTTGTGGATAGTGTTGTATACAGATCTACAAATCTTTCAAAACATGCGAGCGGTCAAAACCTGATAGTTGCAATTTCAACATATCAAGGATATAACATGTCTGACGCTGTTGTCTTAAACAAAGCATCAATTGAGAGAGGGATGGGAAGGAGCACTTTCTTCAAGACCTATTCAGATGAGGAGCGCAGATACCCTGGAGGTCAACAAGATAAATTTATAATACCCAATCCTACTGTAGATGGTTATGAAGGGGAAGATGCATATTCAAAATTGGGTGATGACGGGATTGTTGAAGAGGAAATGATGGTTAATCCAGGAGACATAATCATAGGAAAAACATCACCGCCAAGATTCCTTGAAGAGCAGACCGCATTCGGGATAGGTATGGATAAGAGCAGGGATAATTCAACAAAATTAAAGTCTGGCGAATCCGGAATAGTCGATAATATTCTGATAACGGAAACAGCAGGAGCGACAAGAGTCGTGAAAGTTGTAATAAGGAGTCCTATGGTTCCAGAACTTGGAGACAAATTCGGTTCAAGGCATGCACAGAAAGGTGTTGTAGGAGCCATAATACCCCAAGAGGATATGCCATTCACCAAAGAAGGTCTAATACCTGATCTTCTTCTGAACCCTATGGGTTTGCCGAACAGGATGACATTCGGTCATATACTTGAGATGCTCGGATCCAAAGCTGCAACAGTTAAAGGTATGCCTATGGATGGGACAGCATTTTCAAGGAAAGGTTCAGATCTGATAGAGGAATATGGAAATATTCTAGAAGAAGCAGGATACAACAGGCATGGGGATGAAGTTTTATATAACGGAAGGACAGGCAAGAAATTGAATTCTATGATATTTACGGGTCCTTCATACTATATGCGATTATGGCAGATGACAAAACAGAAGCTACAAGTGAGAAGCAGAGGTCCTGTCCAAATACTTACAAGACAACCAACAGAGGGCAAGCCGAGAAGCGGAGGTATAAGATTCGGAGAGATGGAGCGCGATGCTCTCGTAGGTCATGGAACATCTCTTCTGCTCAAAGATAGGCTGCTTGACCAAAGCGATAAGGATACAGCATGGGTATGCCAAGAATGTGGAGATTTAGGATATCTAGACAGGATAAAGAATGTAGCTATATGTCCTGTATGCGGCAGTTCGAATATACATAGCATAGAAATAAGCTATGCATTCAAGCTATTGCTTGATGAATTAAAATCTATGCATATACTTGCTAGGATTAACATAAAAAAGGAGTAGATGGTTTAGATGCAAGCAGAATCAATAGACAATATACGGTTTTCAATATTAAGCCCCGATAGGATAAGAAAGACAAGCGTAGCTAAGCTTATAGTGGCAGATACTTACAATGAAGATGGTTATCCTATAGACGGCGGACTAGTAGACCAGAGATTGGGTGTGATAGATCCTGGACTGAAATGTAAGACATGCGGAGCAAGAGCAAAAACCTGTCAGGGTCATTTCGGCCATATAGAACTCATAAGACCTGTAATCCATCCAGAATTCTCCAGACTTCTATTTATGCTTATGCAATCAACATGCGGCAATTGTTATCGTATACTTTCTAGCGAGAAAAATCTTGAATCCATCAAACTAAGCGATGAACCTGTACTAAAGATGTCGAAATTAAGGACAATAAGAAAATGTCCTCACTGCGGATCAAAGCAGAGGAAGCTAAAATTCGAAAGACCCACATTCTACTATATAGATGGAGAAAGACTCAAGCCAAATACTATAAGGGACTGGTTATCTAAAATAACAGATGCTGATCTCCAAATGCTCGGTATGGATCCTAAGATGACAAGGCCAGAATGGCTCGTGCTTCCAATATTAATCGTCCCGCCAATAAATGTGCGGCCTTCTATAACTTTAGACAATGGTGATAGGAGCGAAGATGATATAACACATAAACTTGTGGAAGTGATGCGTATAAACCAAAGGCTGGAGCAGGATATAGATGCTGGAGCACCGCAGATAATAATAGATGACCTGTGGGAACTACTTCAATATCATGTAACAACCTATTTCAATAACGCAACCCCCGGAGTTCCTGTAGCGAGACACAGGAGTACAAGGCCCTTGAAGACGCTTTCACACAGGCTCAAAGGAAAGGAGGGCAGACTAAGATACACCCTCAGTGGAAAACGTGTGAATTTTACCGCCAGAACCGTAATATGTGGTGATCCCAGCCTAACAATAAATGAGGTTGGAATATCACAATCAATAGCTGAGAGACTCACAATTCCAATGCATGTAACTCTATGGAACCTCGAATACTCAAAAAAGATTGTATCAAGCAAAGAATATCCTACCGCACTCAATGTAATAAACAAGGACGGAGTGCGGAAGCGTGTTACAGATTCAAACAAGGAAGATCTCGTATCTTCATTGGAACCAGGATACATAGTCGAAAAACAACTAGTTGAGGGGGATATAGCTCTCTTCAATCGTCAACCTACCCTTCATAAAATGTCAATAATGGCACATACCATAAAAATATTTCCGGGCAAAACAATGAGAATGTCGGTGAATGTTACAATCCCCTACAACGCGGATTTCGACGGCGATGAAATGAATCTACATATTCCGCAATCCATAGAAGCAATAGCAGAAGCCAGATACATAATGAGACCAATGGATACTATGCTCTCTCCAGGAAACGGTTCACCTGTCATGCATCTTGATGAGGACGGAATCGTTGGAACTTATCTTCTGACCAAGAAAAATAACGAATTCAGTAAGGATGAAGCATGTACCATACTTGCAAACTGCAATATATATGAGCTTCCGCAAGCACAACCAAACGGAAAGTACAAATGTTATGATATCTTTTCTATGCTGCTGCCACCAGATTTGAATTATGATGAAGGTACAGAATCTGGCGTCATAATAAAAAACGGAAAGATTCTGAGAGGGATAATAGGAAAAAAGGCGGTAGGAAGCGGCGGAGAACTTCTTAGAGAGATATATCTGAATTATGGCCATGAAGAAGCTACAAACTTCATATACTATCTCACAAAAATGTCCTACTATATTGTGTATCTGGACGGTTTGTCTATCGGAATAAAGAATTACTTGTCTAATGAACTTCTTAAAAAAGAGAGTAAGAAAATCATAAATTCGGTTGAGATAGAAGCAAAAAAATTGTTTGACGAATATAAATCCAAAAAGATGCTGCTGCTCCCTGGATATACACTCAAGGAGACGTATGAGATACTTGCGCAATCAACTACGAGCAATGCCAGAGAAATTGCTCTTAATTATATAAACAAGACCATGAGTCCATCGAATGTTGCATATCTTATACCCACCCTCGGAGCTAGGGGAAGTCCGCTCAATCTTGTTCAAATGCTAATATTTCTGGGACAACAGGCTGTAAGAGGAAAAAGGATATCTAGGGGATATCATGGCAGAGTAATCCCATTCTTCAAGAGGAATGACCGGTCTCCATCAGCACATGGTTTTGTTTCAACCTCATATATGGAAGGGCTTGATCCTATAGGATTTTATATGCATGCAATAGGTTCACGTAACTCCACGATGGAGAAATCGCTCATAACAGCAGTAAGCGGTTACTTAGAGCGCAGATTTATACATGCGATGCAGGATCTATACGTGACTGTTGATACAAGTGTCAAATCCGCATCTGGAAATCTGATCCAACCAATATATGGATCTGATGGTATAGATACGATATATGAACATGTCAAGTGATTGTTATGGCAAAGAATGAAGAAAACATAAAATCTAAAAAAGTTGTTTATGGTGAACCTGTCGGAGTCATTACAGCACAATCGTTTGGAGAGAGATCGACACAGATGGTTCTTAGGACATTCCACTCTGCAGGTATATCGTCTATGGTGATTTATGCAGGATTGCCTCGTCTGATAGAAATCGTAGATGCGAGAAAGAAACCAAAACACCCTTCAATGACGATAAAGTTTGACAAGGATATAGCAAAGGATTATGAGAAGGTCAGAAACATAAAACAGAAGCTGGAAGAAGTGAAAGTCAAAACATTAATAAAAACTTTTGATGAAGACTTGGAGAACAGTGTGCTGGTCCTGCATTTCGATAGGGAACTACTATCCGAACATTCAATCACTCTTAGGAAAGTGATAGAAGCTATATCCACCTCTTTCAATAATATTGGAATATCTAATGAAGGTAGCACTGTAACGATCAAGTATAAGAAAAAGAGCGACATAAAAGAAGTAAGGACCTCTTTTGTGCATATACGTGAACAAATAATAACAGGTATATCCGGAATAGAAAAGGCGGCGATAAATGAAGAAGGCAAAACTTTCTATATATCTACAAACGGAAGCAACATGAAAGATGCATTAGAGATAAAAGCCATAAAACCAGAAAATATATATACAAACGACATATTCGAAATCTTTGACAATTTTGGTATAGAAGCAGCAAGAAATTCTATAGCGAACGAATTAGTGTTAGTACTTTCCATAGAAAAAATATCTATGAACTTCAGACATATCTCTCTTCTAGCGGATACAATGACCTATTCGGGTTCAATAAGAAGCGTAGGAAGGCATGGTATTGCAGGTGATAAAGAATCTGTGTTCGCCAGAGCGGCATATGAGGAAACGATAAAACATTTTGTGAATGCAGGTTTCTTCAGCGAAACAGATAAGCTTAAAGGAGTTGCGGAAAACATACTTATAGGAAAACAGGTAAACATAGGTACTGGAAGAGTAAAGCTGATGGTGAAGAAAGAGGATTTGAAGAAGATCAATTATCCAGAACAGTGACATCCAAAATATTACCTTTTAAAATTTAAGTATATGGTGTGTAAACATGACAAACGAAAGACCTTTTGATATATTAAGCAAAGCAACAAACAAACAAGTACTAGTAAGGCTGAAGGGCGGTATGTCCATAAGAGGTACACTTACTTCATTTGATGCTCACATGAACGTGGTCATAGACAATGCAGAAGAACTTGATGGGGGTCAATTAAAAACAAAATTAGGTACAATCCTCTTGAGGGGTGGAAACATAATTTATGTGTCTCCTGTTTCCGTATAACTTTACTGTAATCTTTATTTATAGAGCAAGAATACTGCTGCTTTCGAGTCGTAGATGAATTGCAGATTACAATAAATCAATAATCAATCAGACGACTATCTGCACAAAACCGTAACAAGTTAGTAAAATCGGATTACACTTCCTTCGCAGCAGAGAAACTCGATATTCAAAGTATAGTACAGAATCACAAACTTGCAAAGTCAATATCTCGTGCTTCATGAGACAGGTTCATACAACTTTCATACAAGGCCGAAAGTGCTGGTATGAAGTAATTATAGCATACCTTAAAAGTTCGACAACTACTTTTGAGCAGATAAAAATGTTT